>DALYIW010000147.1:0-12951 GCA_031970155.1 Coleofasciculaceae cyanobacterium CTOTU46601
GCGTCCATATTTTTCCAGTGCTTCGTATTTGCCTTCTGGGTTTTGGTCGGTCACTTTCTGGTTCCCTCGAATCTGGGTAATAATGCTTTTGAGTTTCTTCTCGTCTAGTTTAAATTCTTGAAACAACGCTTTGCCAAAGCGATCGTCTTTGACATATGCCAGTATCAAATGTTCAATGGAGATGAAATCGTCTCCATAGTCTTTACGATAGGACTCAGCTCGATCTAAGAGGCTATCAAGGCTGCGTCCGAGATAAACCGAGGCGCTGCTGCCAGAAACCTTAGGTTGTCGCTGGATAAAGCTATCTGTTGCGTCGCGCACTCGCTGTACTGGCACCTCAGCTTTCGTGAAAATGCTGCTGGCGAGTCCGTCTTGATCGAGCAGCGCTTTCATCAAGTGCTCAGTTTCTAGCTGTTGTTGCTGGGCAGCTTTGGCGATATCTGGGGTATGTGCGATCGCTTCCCAGGCTTTCTCTGTAAATTGGTTAGGGTTAGTAGGTTGCATAAGCAGTTCTCTGGTTACTCTTCAACAATAGATAGATAATTCCTGTAGATAACGTCATTGTAAAAAGTCGCATAACTTCCTTTAGATCGGTGTTCACGTCTTTTTCACGGGGTATTGCCGCCCTTCTGTGGCATTGAACACACAGCTTTAAACAACACAAATGATAAGTGTGTGCAGTTAGTTAAGCATAGGAAATTAATCGAGATATTATCCACGCCGACCTACTTTATGTGTTTTACCGCATTGCAGCGGATGACTGGAAGACTGTTCACTGGTCACTGTTTTAATGGTGTAGGAATTAGTCAGAGCATGATGTACTAGTTGTACAGGAACGTCTTTGGATTTTGGTTGTCGAGTCGAAGATGCGATCGGCTTGAGCAGATATCTCTTTGAGATCGCGCTGCGTGCCAAACCTTTCTCTTGTAAGCGATTCGCTATACTGAGGTCAAGACTTTTCCAGGTGGAGCTAGATTGCTGATGACTAGCCTTTTGGTCAAATCCGAACAGATGCCGTTGGCAATTGATCTTTCTTCGCTGACTACAATGTCTCAGATGAGCGATCGGCAGTTCTATGATTTTTGCCGAACGAATCGTGACTTACGAATTGAGCGGAATGCCAATGGAGAGATTATCGTGATGCCTCCAGCCTTTGCTGATACTGGAAACCGCAACGGCAGAGTTTTTGGGCAGCTTTTTGTCTGGTCTGAAGCAGACGCGACCGGAGAAGCATTTGATTCTAGTTCAGGC
This sequence comes from Coleofasciculaceae cyanobacterium CTOTU46601, assembly GCA_031970155.1. Taxonomy (GTDB): domain Bacteria; phylum Cyanobacteriota; class Cyanobacteriia; order Cyanobacteriales; family Coleofasciculaceae; genus DALYIW01. The sequence continues at coordinate 1,252 of DALYIW010000147.1, forward strand.
TTTACCTTACCCAATGGTGCCACGCGATCGCCAGATGCAGCGTGGATTCTTTCGGATCGTTGGAATGCTTTAACTCCTCAACAGCAAGCATCCTTTGCACCAATCGTTCCTGATTTTGTTGTGGAATTACGTTCTAGCAGCGATACGTTGGTAAGCCTCAAGGAAAAGATGGAGGAATATATTGCAAATGGGGTGCGGTTGGGGCTGTTGATTGACCGAAAGAATCGTCAAGTTTATGTTTATCGACCCAATCGAGAACCAGAGATTTTGGACGATCCTGAGTCTGTCAGTTGCGAACCTGAGATGCCGCTGTTTGCACTGAAGATGGCAAGGATTTGGTGATGATGGGTTCAAATCACTTGCATCGGCAGGACTCCTTAGCCGAGGCTCTTCTCTCACCGCTTCCCTCAGCTAAGGGACAACCAAGATGTGATGCGATGAGGATTAGATTATGTTAAATGGTATTAAACAACAAGTGGTCGTTGGCAAGGATGGCAAAATCGAGATTCAGACTTCTGAATTGATAGAAGGAACTGTTGTTGACGTGATTGTTTTAGTTGAACAAGATGAGGTTAAGCCGAATGCTAACCCATCTACTTACCAAGATGCAACAGAGTACTTGCTGTCTACTGAAGCGAATCGAAGTCGTTTGATGACGGCTATTCAAGATGTTGAAGCCAAGACCAATCTGGTCAGTTTTACGCCTGAGAAGTGGAATGAAGAATATAACATTTGTTTCCCAAGCAATATCTGGAGCAAACTGGCGGAAGGTAGCACGGTCAAGAAAGGCAGTGACAAAAATAATATCAGCCGTACATTGCTCTGTTAGCTTTTTTAGTTCCAGAAGACGTACAGGAGAAATTGGACCTGAACTATGAACAGCTTCTATAAGGTAGAGCCAATTTCTCTGTTCTGAGTAAGCTACTATATCCGGCAATTCACCATAAGACAGTTCAAAAAACCGAAGTGCCTCAAGTCGTTCTTTTTCCATGTGAAGGAATTTGTTAGCAGTGTCCCCTACATATAGCACTTGTGCACTATAGCCATAGCGAGGTAGAAATTCCTCTATAACAACTTTCTGTAATTCATTGTGCTTGCCAGGACTTAACTCAGAAGTTTTGCCAGAGGGAAAATTAACAGGAATTAAATTCAAGTCTCGTTTACCTGAAAGCTGCTCTTCTAGCGTGACTTTGTTTGCCAAAATCGCTTCAACATCCCTTTCCCAGCTATTCGAGCCGAAAGCCTTGATCAAACCAGCATAGTCTGGACTCAACGCAAAAGCTCTTGTTCCATCATTTCGAGCTGCGTTAGGATTTGCCGAACTTGCAATAATGATTCCTGCAAGGACTGTTAATTTTAAATCTTTTCTGCGTATATCATCATAAGAGCTTTCAGATATTTTTTCGTGAAAATGATTATTCCAGTATCTAATAATATCTCTGGTTCTAAGAGCATGAACGCTATCAGCCTTTGCCCAATCAGTTTCTGTCTTGACATTAGCTACAGCTAAAAAAGCCATAGCTACCCTTTCCCTACGCCGTTTGCTCATGCCTTCAACAGGTACACCAAACTTAGAAAGAATATATAAAGCCTCATTAATAAGCTTTTGCAGTTGCTTTGGCTTATCCGATTGGGTAATGTACTGAGGTAGCTCAGGCACGGTTAGTACTTAAAAAGGTAACGATAGCTGTAAAGGTAAACTATTGCTTACTATATCGCTAGGTGATAAGCGTTTGCTCGATCGCAAATAATTCCGAACAACTCCAGCTAGATGAAATGCAAATAATGGTGGAACTGCATTACCCACTTGATTCAAGCAACTTGTTTGTGTTCCAACAAATTCAAACCAATCTGGAAAACTTTGCAGACGTGCTGCTTCTCTCAAAAGAAGACGACGCCGCCGTCCATCAGGAAGTTTAACCCGGTGCATGTCGCCAGTTGCACCCGCCAGATTTCTACAGGTTAAAGTTCGAGCGGCTTTATCTAGATGAAGATCGCGAGGACGTTTGCAAAAAGAAGCCTTCTCATACTTAGCTACATACTCATCCATACTAGGTGTAAGAAATTTTGATTCAGGAGGAGCTTGAAAAGCCAACTCTCCTAAAGCTTCACCTGCACTGATTTTTCTCTCTAGTAATTTAGGAAAACTAAAGTACCCTTTGTGACCTACTACGATAATACGTTCGCGATTCTGAGGAACACCAAAATCAACCGCATTTAATAATTTAACTTCGATGACATAACCCAATTCCTGAAGGGATTGAGTAATTTCATCCAAGTACCACTTGTTACGATAAAGAAGACCTCGAACATTCTCAAACAGCCAAATTTCAGGACGAAGCCTCTCTACAGCACTGATGAAAATTGGAAAACCATCTCGTGAATCTTTTAAACCTTTTTGCTTCCCCCCCACACTAAAAGGCTGACAGGGCGGACCGCCAATCAGCACAGGTGCAGCAGGTAACTCAGTTTTTGTAGTCAAGACCACCTGGGTACAGTTACCTTTTAAGTTTTTTCTATAGGTGGCACAGGAATCAGCATCCATTTCAAAGCCGTGCGTCTCAAACCCCTGTGCCTCAAAACCCAGAGATAAACCACCACATCCAGCAAAGAGATCTACTACTACGGGACTGCCAGATGTAGCAGGTTTAAGGACGTGGTTGATTTTGTCAACGTAGTTCATGTTCAGTCATAGGGGGGTCGATACTCCTGTTCATGATAAAGCTCTACTAGAACTAATCAACCAAATATTTCTGATAGGAGAAGGAGCGATCGCTTCCCATTCTCAACCTCTGATATTCACGTAGCGAGTCAAAACCCGAATCACTTCACCTTTTACTATTGTATAGATAAGGATTTAATGAATTGTGAGAAACCTATGGTTAATCCCTTTGACCCGGAAAAGGATGACATACCCTTTGATGAAGAAGATAACCCCTTTGGTCGCACCTTAGAACACTTCACTCTGACTGGCAAACTACGTCGATTCCACGAAAATTTTGACAGCAGCATCCGTGCTGTCTTACAAGATTGCCTATTCCGCATTAATGACGACGACGGCATTCTCACCTTCCAGATTCTCTGCCCCAACGAAGCCGTACAGAAACGCCTCTACAGAAAACGAGAAAAGATTCGCAACACCCTCAAACGGATCTGGAAAGACCTTGACTACTATGCTTTGTGCGTCGAGAAAGATGGGTTGCACTGTCAAGTGCTGGATATGAAAATTTACCAAGGCTAGACATTTGAGGCATTTGCTGCTAAAAGATGCCCTAACCACAAAAGGATGAAGGATGAAAAGTACACTCAAGCTGTGGTTTCCAGTTCCTGTGAGCTAAAAATATTGATGGGGTACTCATCCCGAACTAACGTTCCACTGCGCTATCATCCCTCATCCTTCCAACAGAGTGTACATACTCCAAAAAATGTAACTCTTATTCACAAAACTCTTGACTCATTTATCAAACCTCTCAATTCCCCTCTCAGCAGCCCCTCTGACTCCGCTAACCTATCCAATCCCCTTTCCTAACTTTTAGTTAGAGCAATCGTTTGAAACCCTCTCTACAAGAGCTGTTTGCTGCAAGAGTACAGTAGTGCCCTCTCTTGTGAATCGACATAGATAAGCGATGATTCAGGATGGGTTTTAGCCTTTTTTGTTTTTTGTACCTATTTAATAAAAACTAATACACAAATTTATAATTTAAAGTTCAAAATTGACTGAGAAATTCTGAAACGTTTAAAACATCGATAAACTTCCTCAGAAGACTAACAAGTATTTTTTTCAACCTATTCCAACAAAAACACCTCTTTCTTTTAGTTACAAGTTGGTCAATAATTCAATCAGCGCTCCAAGGGAAGCAATTTACGACTGGCTTTAGAGGCTCTCGCCTATCTGCCGACCCTTCATATAGCGGCAAAGACAAATTCAAGTTTTAATCCGAACGATAGGAGACGACGAAGCGTGAAACTCTCAGTTTATGGAAAAGGCGGCATCGGTAAATCCACGACTAGCTGTAATATCTCAGTGGCACTGGCAAGACGTGGCATGAAAGTGCTGCAAATAGGTTGCGATCCAAAGCACGACAGCACGTTTACCCTCACCGGCTTTTTGATTCCCACAATTATTGACACGCTTCAGGCAAAGGATTATCACTACGAAGATGTTTGGCCTGAAGATGTGATCTACAAAGGCTATGGTGGCGTTGATTGCGTAGAAGCAGGTGGCCCCCCAGCGGGTGCGGGTTGCGGTGGCTATGTCGTCGGTGAGACGGTAAAGCTGCTCAAAGAACTTAATGCTTTTGATGAGTACGATGTCATTCTATTTGACGTTCTGGGTGACGTAGTTTGCGGTGGTTTTGCCGCTCCCCTGAACTATTCTGACTACTGCATGATTGTCACAGACAACGGCTTCGATGCTTTATTTGCTGCCAACCGGATTGCTGCTTCCGTGCGTGAAAAAGCCCGTACTCACCCACTACGTCTAGCGGGTTTAATTGGCAACCGGACATCCAAGCGTGACTTGATTGACAAATATATTGATTCAGTGCCGATGCCTGTTTTGGAAATTCTGCCTTTAATTGAAGACATTCGCGTTTCCCGCGTTAAGGGCAAAACCCTATTCGAGATGGCGGAAACTGACTCTTCACTCAACTATGTCTGCGACTACTACCTGAATATTGCCGATCAGATTTTGGCATGTCCAGAGGGTGTTGTACCCAATGATGCCCCTGATCGGGAATTGTTCTCCTTACTGTCTGACTTCTACCTCAATCCGCAGCAACCGAAGGTAAAAACTGAAGAAGAAGAATTAGATCTGATGATGGTTTGATTTGTTGTTTGTTGTTTGTTGTTTGGCTTGCCCTGAGCTTGCCTGCACTGAGATGAGCCGAAGTGTCGAAGGGTTGTTTGTTATTTGTTATTTATCCAGTCACCAACAACTAATAACTAACAACTAATAACCAACAACCAACAACTAATAACCAACAACCAACAACCAACAACTATTTAGAAACTTCCCCTAGAAACCAGGAGAGGATAATTTTTCATGACCCTTGCAGCACCTGAACCGTTAACTTTTGAGTGTGAAACTGGAAATTATCACACATTTTGCCCTATTAGCTGTGTGGCGTGGCTTTATCAGAAGATTGAAGATAGTTTCTTCTTGGTAATTGGCACTAAAACTTGTGGCTATTTCCTCCAAAACGCAATGGGGGTAATGATTTTTGCGGAACCGCGCTACGCGATGGCGGAGTTGGAAGAGGGGGATATTTCGGCGCAGCTGAATGATTATGAAGAACTGAAGCGGTTGTGTTTGCAGATAAAACGCGATCGCAATCCCAGTGTAATTGTCTGGATTGGCACCTGCACTACCGAAATCATCAAAATGGACTTGGAAGGCTTGGCACCCAAGCTAGAAGCTGAAATCGGTATCCCCATTGTCACCGCTCGCGCTAATGGTTTAGACTACGCCTTTACTCAGGGTGAAGATACTGTACTCGCCGCGATGGCTCACAAATGCCCAGATAAGGCACCTGTGATGGAAGCGGAGAAAGAAGAGCGAAATGCAATTTCTAAACTCCTCAACTTCGGGCGCAAGAAAGAAGACGTAGCGGCAGAACAGTCAGAATACGTCGATCATACGCCACTGGTACTATTTGGCTCTCTACCTGACCCCGTTGTTACCAACCTGACATTAGAACTGAAAAAGCAGGGAATTAAAGTTTCAGGATGGCTACCTTCCAAGCGTTATACGGAATTGCCAGTACTCGAAGAAGGCTATTACGTCTCTGGCGTCAACCCTTTCCTCAGCCGCACTGCTACTACTTTGATGCGTCGCCGCAAGTGCAAACTAATTGGTGCACCTTTCCCAATTGGTCCCGATGGCACCCGCGCTTGGATCGAAAAAATTTGTTCTGTGTTCGGAATTGAACCTAAAGGACTAGAAGAACGGGAAGCGCAAATCTGGGAAAATCTGGAAGACTATATCAAGCTAATTCGCGGCAAATCTGTCTTCTTTATGGGTGATAACTTGCTAGAAATCTCTCTGGCACGATTCCTGATTCGTTGCGGCATGACTTGCCCAGAAATCGGCATTCCTTACATGGACAAGCGCTATCAAGCGGCTGAATTAGCATTACTAGAAAAAACTTGTAAGCAGATGGGTGTCCCAACACCAAGGATTGTTGAGAAACCCGACAATTACAACCAGATTCAGCGGATTAACGACTTGAAGCCTGATTTAGTAATCACGGGTATGGCTCATGCTAACCCACTGGAAGCACGAGGTATTAATACTAAATGGTCAGTTGAATTCACCTTTGCTCAGATTCACGGCTTTACAAATGCTCGTGACATTCTAGAGTTGGCAACTCGTCCACTGCGTCGAAATAACAACCTCAAGGAATTGGGTTGGGAGAAGCTGGTGAAGGAAGAAGCTAAGATTTAGGTTTCGATTGTTATTCTCTTTTCAATAGGTATTTGTAGGGGCGATCTGATTTGCGATCGCTCTTTTTTATTGATGAACGGCAAACTTAGTAGGATTAATCCAATATAGCGGTTTTCAGTTGGATGAAGTACATATAGTTTTATAGCGGTTTTTAACTGGAGCGGAGGTACAGGTGGGAACTGTCAAATCTAGACAAAGCCAGGAAAACAAAAAAGCTGATAGCTGATAGCTGACCGTTAACTGCTATAGGAGTCAGGAGGTCTGGAGATGATGGCTGTACCTAACTCATTTGAGAACCGCTATATTTTTAGCATAAAACAGGTTGATTTACATAAATTTTGACTATATGAATACAACACTCTCTCAAAATGAAAGCCGTGAGATGCTGAAGTGGCTGAACCGCAACCGCCGGATGTTGTTAGACTTATATCGAAATCAATACGTTGCTTACAATGCTAATCGATTAATTGCTCATAGCGAAGATTTGCGTGAACTTTTGGACTTAGCGGAGTCCTCAGGAGAGCGTTTTGCAATTTACTTAGTTCCACGACGTACTGCTTCTATTCAGATCTTACCAATTCGCTTTCGTACAGTGACTCGCCATGATTGGCAGCCAAATTATCATGTAAAACTAAAGCATAGAGAATTAGAAATTTCAGCGGCAATGCTAGTAGACTCTGGTGCTGAACTGAGTTTAATTTCGTTAAAGGTTGGTCAAGATTTAGGATATGCTTTAGCTGATGCGGAATCAACTTTATTAGCGGAGACTATAGGCGGAAGAGTTGAGTATGTTTTACGCAATGTAGAAATGACAATTGATGAACAAAGTTTTATTGCTCCTGTAGCCTGGTTACAAAACCCTACGGGAGGAGAGCAATTGCTTCTAGGGCAAGAAGTTGTATTTGATAAGTTTAATATTGAGTTTAGGCAAGCTGACGAGCAAATTATTTTTACGTGGCGTGAAAATTGAAATATGCATTTGGGTTAAACGCGATCGCCTTTAGTCCGCTGTCAAAAATTGATGAGTGTTCAGGGCGATCGTATTTCTGGCCAATCCAGTCGCTAACTTGGCGAGATAGTACGAGCCAAAATTTATTAGTGCAGACTTCATGCCTATTTCACATTAGTTTCTTAATATCTTCATCCAATTCAATAAGAAATTATGCACGATATGCATAGATTCGATTTTTAATGCACTAGGAGCATGTCGTGAATATTGACTTTCGAGGATATCGTGAGAAGGCAGGCATGACTCAAGCAGAGGTTGCCAATAGGCTTGGAATATCTCAGTCACAAGTTAGCCGCTATGAGCAGTCCCCTGCAACAGTTCCAATGGGTCTTGCCGGAGGCTACATTTTAGTTGCTAAATTCGTCAGTCTTTTGTCAGCGCTCGGCATTGGTTTTGGTTTCAGTGGCGGTACTGCTGGGATAATGGCTTTGGTGGCGACTATTGGTGGTCCTATCGTGCTTGGGATAAGTCTTGCCGCTACATTAGCTTTTTCAGTGTGGAGTTTATTTGGAGAGTCTTGGCAGAAGCGTTTAGCAAAGCGGACTGTTAAATATTTTGAAGAACAGCGTCTGTGTGAGAAGTTTCTAGAAAGAACTGATCAGTTTTGGAAAGATACAACTAACGGGTTTAAGAAAGGTGCTGATGCAGTAGAAGCTGGATGGAAGAAATATCTTGAACTTGAGATAACTTCGGAACGCATTGAAAATATTATCAAGCTACTTGAGGTACTTAGGAATTTTTTCGCCGGAATTACTTGGTCAAATCTACGCTTTGACTGTTAGAAGATGAGTACGAGTAGGTTGAAGGGTAGACTTGGGTTGAGAAAAGTGGTTTAGGAAGGCGATCGCTCCTTATCTAGCTCCGGTGCTGAAAGGGAGCGATTGCGCGAAGCGCACCAGCAAAGCTGATCGCAATTGCTATAGTTATTCCAAAGCTTCACACTAGGTCACGATGCAGATTACTCTCGACCTCCCTGACGAATTAATACCGCAATTAAGTCTACTGGAAGACAAACTTCCGCAGATTTTGGAATTGGGGCTTCGTGAGTTGAACGCCAGTTCTCAAATAGGGTTTGCAGGTGTAGCGGAAGTTTTAGAGTTTTTAGCCACACTACCTACACCAGAAGAAATTATTGCCCTACGTCCCTCTGAAGCACTGCAAGTGCAGATCAGCAACCTGTTAGAGAAGAACCGCACTCAAGGTTTAACCCCTGCTGAAGAACAAATTTGGGAACAGTACCAGTACCTCGAACACCTGATCCGCATGGCAAAGGCTAAGGCACATTTGAAACTCAAACAATTGAGAGAAGGATGAGTAGCACGTATATTCCCGCTGCACTGCGACGACTGGTTTATGAGCGTGCAGGGGACTGCTGCGAATATTGCCTGACTCCCGAAGCTGCCGCGTTCGCCTCTCATGAAATCGATCACATCATTGCCGAAAAACATGGTGGTGCAACCGAAGCTGACAACTTGGCACTTTCCTGTGTATTGTGCAACAAGCATAAAGGTAGTGATCTAGCTTCCATCGATCCAGAGACAGGTGAGATTATTCCTCTCTACCATCCCCGTCGAGACACATGGCATGAGCATTTTCAACTCAACGGTGCTGAGTTTATCGCCTTAACACCTAAAGGTCGCGTGACGGTTCGTCTACTACAACTGAATCGCCCCGATAGAATTGAGGAGCGCCAGCTAGTTATAGAAGCTGAGATGCTCAATCTACCTGACTTATAGAGTGTGTTAGTTAAGGAAGTAGTTGAGGAAGGCGATCGCCACCCAATAGACATCCATACAAAAAAGCAGGCACCAATAGTCTAAAGACTGATTGATGCCCAGCTTGCTTAGAGCAAGTTCACTACTTGCAACCTGTATAGCGCTCACTCCCTGAGTCAGAATTGAGCTAGTTGTCGTTTACCTGAGTCATGCTCTATGCAAGAACGCTTGTTCAATTGCTCCTTAGAGCTTGCCTTAGAGCCTTTTAGAGTTGCCTACAAAGTGACGCTAGATAGCATGGAGGATGAACCTCTCAATGCTCAGTAAAGAGCCTAAACCTCTCGGTCGCTCTCTACGTCGCGCTCCATATCGTCTTCTTCCTGATTCTCATCCTTCGGAGGTCTGTTGTACCGTCGGTTTTTAGAGAAGCGCCCTGTATTCTTGCGTTTACGAAACTTACGGGCGTAGGCTTGGTTCCGTTGCGCCTTTTCTTTTTTTAGATTGCGGCGCTTTGCCATGTTTACCTCATCAATAACAAAATATAGTGCCTCACAAACTCTTGCAACAGATTCAGCGCGGCTTGTCTATCTTACCAGTGATACACCTCATGTGGTAATAGGTAATGGGTAATGGGTAATGGGGAAGAAATTACCAAGACTTCACGTACATCAACAGGGCAGGGAGCTTCAACTTAACAGCTCTTTACGACGAAAGTTGGGAAGAGATGATCATTTATACGGATGAAGCACTTGTGCAAACGAATCATGATTTTGATTAAAGATTTCGCGGCGAGTATCTACCTATGCCCCGCAGTACAAAGCCCGAACTGATGCCTAGATGTCAAACCCTTGGTTAAAGGCAGTGAGCGCTCAAGTGCTGCAACATGTATTTAAACACCTCAAAGGTGCTGTTTCAATCACTGACGTTACCGAACTTGCATCTGTAACGTCTATGATAACAGTCGGTAAGCAACCTATTCATAAGGCTTAGAGTGCCTTCTCATCAATGCGTCGAACATGGCAGTTTGTACAAACAGTGCTGGGGATTATCTTTCGCCATCCTGTCACCGGGACGAGCATCATCCCGCTCTTGCCGGATGGTCAAATTGTGCTGGTACGGCGTCGCGACAATGGTAAATGGGCGCTGCCAGGGGGCATGGTGAACTGGGGTCAAGATATTGCAACAACGGTGCAGCGAGAGTTGGCTGAAGAAACAGGGCTAGAGCTGCTAAAAATCCGCCGCTTGGTTGGAGTTTACTCAGCACCTGACCGCGACCCTAGACTCCATTCTATTTGTGTTGTAGTAGAAGCCGATGTCCAAGGAACAATGCAAATACAGGATACGTTAGAAATTAGTGAAGTCCAAGCGTTTCATCCTTCCGCGATTCCTAGGGGCAACCTGAGTCATGACCACGATCAGCATTTGCAAGACTATTTGGACGGCAAAACCACACTCGCTTAAGCACTGAAAACAAGGGCGGGCTACCTGATAACAAAGCGCAAGTTATGGTAAAGACTTACTTTGACCGAAAAAGGAATTGGGGATTAGGAATTAGGGACTGGGGACTGGGAAAGACGCTGTTTACAAGTCCCAGAATTTATGCACCGAAACAAAAGAAAAATTGGTTAGGGAGAAGGAAGCGCAATTGGCGTGCTGCGTCCTTATTTAAAACGTCTAAATTTATCTCTGGGCTATTCCCAATCTCTAATCCGCAGTCTCGTAAAACAGGCGTTCCGTCTGTATTACCTAATCCTCCGGTTGACCCGCGCAACTCTGAAAACAACCCTGCAAACAGGATGACTCTACCCTTACGCAATTCTCGAATTAAACTGCCATTAGGGCAAGTGTTCTGGCGTGAAGTCGGTCAAGGACCGATTCTGATATTTCTACATGGTTCTTGGAGTGAAAGTAGTCAATGGTTATCGGTCATTGAGGATTTGAGTCAGGATTACCATTGCTTTGCTCTTGACTTACTGGGGTTTGGTGAGTCTGAGCGACCTAAACTTCACCAGTCTATACAGTTACAAGTAGAGTGTTTACTCCAATATCTAGAAGCACTAAATCTACCGCAGGTGTATTTGATTGGTGACTCTTTAGGGGGTTGGATTGCTGCTAGTTACGCCTTGAAATATTTGGATCAAGTTAGTGGTCTTGTCTTGTTGGAACCTGAAGGCGTTCAGACAGAGGGATATTGGGCAAATTGGCAGTGGGCGAAGTGGTTGGTAGGGCGTCCCTCATTAGGGTATGGTATTTTGCGATCGCTTCTTCCCATAGCACGACTCTTTGGTCGTCACAAAGCCATTGAAATAGCCCTGCAACAACGACAACAGTTAGAAAATTCACCCACTGCCTGTAAGATACTGTTCCAACGACGCCGAGCAGAAATTCAAGCGGAATTCTTGCAAGAACAACTTGAAGGTTTAGAAGTTCCCACCTTGATTTTACAAGGAAAAAACGATACTCCAGAAGCGATCGCACGCAGTCAAATCTATACTGACCTCACCCCGCAAGCAAGGTTACAAATGATTGAC
>DALYIW010000147.1:13019-19827 GCA_031970155.1 Coleofasciculaceae cyanobacterium CTOTU46601
TTAAAAGGGTTGAAGGTTGGAAGGTTGAAGGTTGAAAGTGAAGTATTTTAATGTCAATCTACTAACTTGAAAATAGGGAGTCGGGAGTCGGGAGTCGGGAGTCGGAGGAAGAGGAGAAATTTTCATCCCTTCTTTGTGCGCTTCCCGCTCATGAGATCTAATCTGCTAACCTTCCATCTTTTGGATAACCGGAGCATCCCATTTTACAAATATATTTTCTGTTTCGTTACTCTCTCCCTTGTCCTCATTGTCCCCCTTGTCCACTCATACAGAATTTGTGCAAATTCCGGATGCACCCTGGATAACTGAGTGCATACCCCAAAAAATTAAATGTGGGTCAGAGATTAGCTGACTTGCCGTTTCGGGATACTGAGTTTGGAGATATGTCATCAGTAAGATGGAGTCACCGCCAGTTACAGCAATTTGAGTGTCTGGAAACTGACGCCGCCAATCTTCAATAAAGTCCCTTATACCTGCCAATACCGTGTAAACCACTCCACTCTCAATCGCCGCTGATGTCTCTACTGCCCAGCGTGGCGGTAGCTGTGGTGAGAGTTGGGTTGCTGGTAACGCGGCTGTTCCTCCTGCCAGAGATTGCAGTTGTAGCCTTAGTCCTGGTATGATACAACCCCCAACTAACTGCTGCTGGGCATTAGCACCTGTAAACGTTAACGCTGTACCAGCATCAATCACCAGTACCGGGTAACCAATCGTTTCACCTGCACCTAACAAAGCTAAGGCGCGGTCAATCCCTAGGGTAGGATACACTCCTGTAAGCGGCAGATGGTCTAGGGTGATGATTTTAGCAGCAGGATAGGTTTGCCATAGTTGTGTCTGAGATGGCACTACCGAAGCGAGATACAGAGGTAGAAGGCTAGAGGCGTCTGACGAGTGTAGAGCAATCAACCTAGATGGCAAAATTTCTGCTGGCATGATGCCGGATATCCAGCGCTCAATCCGTTGTTTAACTGCTGATACTGATAGATGATTAGTATCCCAGGCTTCCTGAAGCGTAGTCCCAACAAACCAAGCCCAGTGTAGCCGAGAATTTCCAATCATCAATAGGACATAGCTGTCTTTCATGGAATTTAGGGGGAGTAGGGAGTGGGGAGTAGGGAGTAGGGAGTAGGGAGAGAATTATTCCTTAGGACTGACGCACAAACACGACAAACGGGTACGGGCGTATAGCAATACGCCCCTACAGATGATGGTTCAAAGGTTGACCCGCAAGCGTTGCCGAAGGGTCAAGAAAGCGTAAGTCCTGTTCCTATTTTCTTATTCCCGACTCCCAACTCCCTTACTTTGTAAGGAATTATTGTCATAAGTATTTTTACTCAAGTATTATGAAAGAGTGACCGCTAAATGTGTAGAAAAACTAAAATCTTTAACAATAGCTTATTGACGACGGAGTTAAAAAAATGGTATTGCTTACCAACAGAATCGAAAAGCGGTTAACGATGCAGTCGTGCGAAATCGCCCTGGATACAACAGTAATACGCTCTTTGGACTGGGATCGCGATCGCTTCGACATCGAATTTGGGCTGCAAAATGGCACCACCTACAACTCGTTTCTGATTCGTGGCCAGAAAACGGCTTTGGTCGATACTTCTCATGAAAAGTTTCGCCAGCTTTACCTAGATACACTCAATGGCCTCATAAATCCCACCCAAATCGATTACCTAATTATTAGCCACACTGAGCCAGACCATAGCGGCTTGGTGAAAGATGTACTTCAGCTAGCACCTCAAGTAACTGTAGTGGGGTCGAAGGTAGCAATTCAGTTTCTCGAAGACTTTGTACATCAGCCCTTTGAGCGCCTCGTTGTCAAAAATGGCGACAAGTTGGATTTAGGTAAAGGGCATGTCCTGGAATTTGTCAATGCCCCTAATCTACATTGGCCTGACACCATCTTCAGTTACGACGCTGGAACAGGAGTGATGTTCACTTGCGATGCCTTTGGCTTGCACTACTGCTCAGATAGCACGTTTGATGAAGATTTGAGGGCGATTGAACCGGATTATCGATTCTACTATGACTGTCTGATGGCTCCCAATGCGCGTTCTGTGCTGTCTGCGCTCAAGCGGATGGACCAGTTGGGAGAGGTGACCATGGTTGCTAATGGTCACGGACCGTTGCTGCGCCACAATGTTACTGAACTGGTAGGTCGCTATCGTAAGTGGAGTCAAGCCCAGGCAAAGGCAGAGACATCGGTAGTTGTTTTTTATGTCTCAGATTACGGATATAGCGATCGCATGAGTCAAGCCCTCGCCAGAGGCCTCACCAAAACAGGTGTCGGTGTTGAAATGCTCGATCTGAAGTCTGCTGACCCCCAAGAGGTTCAGGAAATGGTTAATCGTGCTGGTGGAATTGCGATCGGGATGCCCCCAACCTCAAATGCAACGGCGAGCGCTGCTATCGGTACAGTACTTGCTGCCGCTAAATCCAAGCAAACGGTAGGTATTTTTGAGTCTTACGGAGGGGATGACGAACCCATTGACCCGCTAATGAGTCGATTCAGAGAGTTAGGTCTAAAAGAAGCATTTCCGGCAATTCGGGTTAAGGATACACCCTCAGAAGCAACGTACCAACTTTGTGAAGAAGCGGGTACAGATATGGGGCAATTGCTAACGCGCGATCGCGGTATTCAGCAGCGGAAATCCCTTGATACCGAACTTGACAAAGCCTTAGGTCGCATTAGTGGCGGTCTATACATCATCACTGCCAAAAAAGGCGATATCAAGAGCGCGATGCTGGCATCTTGGGTATCTCAAGTCAGCTTCCAACCTTTAGGCTTAACCATTGCCGTTGCTAAAGATCGGGCAATTGAGTCATTGATGCAAGTTGGCGATCGCTTTGTCCTCAACGTCCTCGAAGAAGGCAACTACCAAGGATTAATGAAGCACTTCCTCAAGCGCTTCTCGCCTGGTGCTGACCGTTTTGCTGGCGTGAAAACTCAATCTGCTGAAAATGGTTCACCCATCCTGACAGACGCCCTAGCTTACATGGAGTGTAAAGTCACCAGTCGCATGGAACTCAGTGACCATTGGATTGTTTACGCTACCGTTGATGTTGGTCGTGTCTCCAAAGCCGACGCCCTGACAGCAGTTCACCATCGCAAGGTAGGTAACTATTACTAAAGCGGTTCTCAAATGGGTTGAACACAGTTGTAGGAGCATCACATATCGTGCCCCTACCGTGGGGTCCCTGCATCCCACCGTGGCAGGATTTACGTATTGACGTAGGGGCGAACGGCCGTTCGCCCCTACAAATTGGGATTAACAGGAAATTTGCGTAAGTCCTACGTGGGTACATGCACCCTACCGTGAGGTACATGCAATGCCAGAACCGCTATCAGGTTTCACAAGATGTCAAACCCAGTGCTGGCTTAGCCAATCGGATTGATATCTCCCACGAAATTCAACAAATCTGCCATCGTAAAGGTGCCTGGAGTTTGAGCAGGCAGAATAGGCTTCCAATTTGGGTTTCGTACCAAAAATGAACTGCTATCTGCTTCCAGAAGACCGACAAAAACCTCAGCAACAATCCGACTACCCACTTGACCCAAACGCTCTCCTTGATTCTGGACTTGCGCTTCTTTGAGGATGTAATACCACAGTGGTGACTCAATATGAAAGTTATGTTTGGCAGCAACCTCTCCATCTGAACCTTGGGCAATTTCCAACCGAGTCAATGGCTTAAATCTCATCCGTCGAGCTACACTTTGACCGGATGGCAAACCCATACTGCTTCCTCGCTTCAGGTTTCTGACAGCTAGTGAACTTGGTGCTGGAACATTCGGTAAATTCTTCAAGGGGTCAACCAGAAATGGATCTAGCTTGCGGCTGGGATTAGCTGGTACATCTGGGTCAATCTCGAAAAACCTTCGCCAGTCAATAATCCAGTCACTGGGAATCGGAATATTAGCAAAGTCGTTCAATCGACCTGATTTGGCAGTGAAATCAAACAGCAATTTCAGAGTCGCAGGTACTACTCCACCAGGAAGAAAAGTAAACACCCGATTGTAGTCATAGGCCTCACGTATCATGCTATGTCCAAGACGATAAGCGGCGACTGAAAACTCTACGGGAATAAAGGGTTGCTGCTCAAATTTGTAAAAGCTCCGACCTCTCCTCACCGATAGCTCTAGCTGCTCTTTGTCAAGTATCCGAGGTAGAAAATCGTGAAGTACAATCCATTGATAATGCCAGATTACCAATTCTCTGGCTTGTTCAAAATGCGATCGCTCCACAGAAGATGTGGGTTGAATGCTTCCATCTCTGATGCCTTCAACGATCTTGTTGTGAAACTTCAAGAAAGCCAAATGAAGTTGTGCAACAATCAAGTTTTCGTCGTTGCGCGGGTCAGCAATAATTCCCAGAGTACTGGAGGCACGAGGCAGGTCATTGGGAAGTTGAGTAGGAATATTGGGATTTCCTCGACCTGGTTGCTCGTTGGTTGTCCCAATTAAAAACAAATCTGGGTCATCAAATTGGTAGAGATACGGTTGCACAGCAGGACCCGAACCATAGATGGAATCAAGATCGAGCATTGGCGTGCGGAAATTTCTTATCGCTAATGGGTCAACAATAATCTCTTGGAGACTGGAGGTATCGAAGGTGATGTCGTGATCAATAAATTGACCGAGATAAGTGTACCCTGCCGGAACATTTACATTGTCGCCGTCTGGATTATTCAGGCTTGGCTCACTCTCAACCGTTGGATCGAGCATCGCATTTCCCAACTCTTCCAAACTTTCACTGGATGGAGTGAAGGGAGGCAGTTTGGGAAACATCCTACCAAATTTGCCTGTTGGAGCAAATTCTCCTAGTGGATGATTCTCACCCGTGCGAGGACCAAAGCCATGACGTCTAATCATATTTCTCGCCTTGCTGTTGTTGTGGATCAGTATCTAATCGGGAAAGAAATTAAGAACTTGAACGACGAAGTACTAGAAAAAAGCTTTCTAGAGATGAACACCCTCTCGTTAACCGCTCATCTTGCTCAAGTCTGTCTCCGTCTCCATCATTTTGGGGAATCGACGAAAGCTCTGATAGTACCCTCAAGGGTACTCTTCTGTTGAACCGACGTGCCCCGTTTGAGCAACTTGAGAAAGCTAAAACACTTGCTCTATGGGTGATAAGCTGACAAACATGTCAGCCAATCGCTCTCGGTGCCTCAATCAAGGTCAAAGTCATCTCATCAATTGTCTTACTAGCCCGACTTGGCAACAACTTGCTAAAACCGCTGATATAAAACCTCAAAATGAACAAGATTGAATTTAAACCCCGCGATGTCCAGGTTCTCCCGATTGGTACAGAAACTACCGTGCTGCGATCGCGCACTTGGGATAGGCTCAAGTTTGAAATTGAGTACGCCCTGCAACGAGGCACCACCGCCAATTCCTATTTGATTCAAGCTGATAAAATTGCTCTTTTTGACCCTCCAGGTGAATCATTTACCGAAATTTTTCTAGCCGCGTTGCAGCAGCGTCTTGACCCGACAAAATTAGATTATGTGATTCTCAGTCACGTCAATCCCAACCGAGCTGTTACCCTGAAAACACTGCTAGAGTTGGCACCTCAAATTACTTTGGTTTGCTCAAATCCAGGTGCACTCGCTCTCCGAAATCTCTTGCCTGAGCAAGAGCTAAACATTAAGGTAGTACGCGGTGAAGAAACCATAGACTTAGGCAAAGGTCATCACCTGCAATTTTTCCTAACACCAACGCCTCGTTGGCCTGATTCCTTGTGTACCTACGACCCACAAACCGAAATTTTATATACAGATAAACTATTTGGTGCTCACGTCTGTGGTGACCAAGTATTTGACGAAGGTTGGACAACAATTAGCGAAGATCGTCGCTATTACTTTGATTGCCTCATGGCACCCCATGCACGCAACGTGGAAACAGCGTTAGACAAACTTGCTGATTTGCCAACAATATTCTATGCAACGGGTCATGGCCCATTGGTACGCTACAGCATGACATCACTCACTCAGTCTTATCGGCAATGGAGTGAACAGCAAAAGGCTCAAGAGACAACCGTTGCTCTGATTTATGCTTCGGCGTATGGCAATACTACAACCTTAGGGCAAGCGATCGCACGAGGCATCACTAAAGCGGGTGTTGCCGTCGAAGCCATTAACTGCGAAGTTGCTGACACTGCTGAGATTCAGAAAGCAGTAGAGAAGGCAGACGGGTTTATTATGGGTTCCCCAACTCTTGGTGGTCATGCACCAACCCCTATCCAAACCGCACTCGGTCTAGTGCTATCTACCGCTACAAAAACCAAGCTAGCTGGTGTCTTTGGTTCCTACGGCTGGAGTGGTGAAGCCATTGACCTCATTGAGAGTAAATTCCGCGATGCCGGTTATCGATTTGGATTTGAAACGATTCGGGTTAAGTTCAAACCTGATGATACCACTCTCAAATACTGTGAAGAAGCTGGCACTGACTTTGCACAAGCCTTGAAGAAGGCGAAAAAATCCCGAACATCCCGACAAACGGCTAACGATTCCCAAACCGCCCGTACTGAGCAAGCTGTGGGTCGTTTGATTGGTTCTTTGTGTATCGTCACTGCCAAACAAGGAGAACTCACTGGGGCTATGCTTGCTGACTGGGTTTCTCAAGCGACCTTTACACCACCTGGCCTCACTGTTGCTGTTGCCAAAGACCGCGCTATTGAATCGTTGATGCATAGTGGCGACTCATTTGTCTTAAATCTGCTGGCAGAAGGTAAGCATCTAGGCTTAATGAAACACTTCCTCAAGCCCTTTGCTCCTGGTGAAGACCGATTCGCTGGGGTGA
>DALYIW010000148.1:0-411 GCA_031970155.1 Coleofasciculaceae cyanobacterium CTOTU46601
AAGCCGTCAAGCTATCGCCAGAAGAACGTAAGACTGCGGTCAGAGCAGCCAAGGCAGTCGGACTGCCCGTGGCTGGGGTCGATTTGATTCGGACATCACACGGAAGCTGCGTCATAGAGATTAACTCATCTCCAGGGTTAGAAGGAATCGAAACGGTTAGCCAGGTGGATGTAGCTGGTCATATTATCAGCTACATCGAAAAAAACGCGCCCACAAATAAGAGTGCAACGGATGAAAAAAGAAACCATTTTGACCCCGTAGAAAGCTCCCGAAAGCAGTTGGTTACTGTATAAATACGGGAGCTTTCTCGCTTACTTTAAATATCCAGGGAAAAGTCTCTCACAAGCGTTGAGAATTCCCTGGATATTTCAGTTAATAAGTAGCTAGCGCATAAAAATACATGAAGAGAAT
>DALYIW010000148.1:421-9144 GCA_031970155.1 Coleofasciculaceae cyanobacterium CTOTU46601
TAGCAGTCAGCATCGCAATAAAATATTTAATAATACTTAAAATATGGTTACAATATTTGATACAATCGGTGTCATAATATACATCAACAGTGCGATAATAGAACTGTCTCTGTTAATATTCTTAACATTTGTCCTGGCACGGCGCTAATGTTAGCGAGGCTAGAAGCCAAGAAGCAATCCCTTTGCGGGGATCTTCTTTTTTTTTAGGGGCATTCGGAGCCTGTATTACGAAAATTAAATTAAGATTAGAGTAAGGTTTCCACCGGGACGGAGAAGTATTTTAGTCCGGCTAGAGGAAATGAACAGAAAAATCGGTATGTAATAACAAGGACGATGAAGTCGAGAATTTTGCTAGGTTCTTTTTTAGAAAGAAACTCATTTCTGATTAGATTATTATCAAAATTCGAGGTTGAAATTATCAACGTCGAAGAGCTTGAATTAATAATAAGAGACGAAAGAGAAAAGTTAGCAGATCTAATCCTACTAGATTTATCTGAAAAAGAAAAAGAAGGATTGGAAATGCTGGCAAAAGCAAAATTAAACCCCGAAAAAATTCCGGTTATTGTTATAGGGGAAACCAGAGACGAAAACTTTGGAATCGAGTGCATGAGAAGGGGAGTTCAAGAATTTATCACTAAAAGCCACTTGACAGAAAGCATCCTTTCAACAGCAATAGTTCATACCATAGAAAGACATCGTTTTAGTCAAGAAAGTAAGAAGAAAGTACAAAGAACTTATGATTTCCTGCGTGAAGTCTTCAACAAAATAGAAGATCCAGTTTTTGTTAAAGACACAAAGCATCAATGGATACTATGGAATAAAAGTTTTAGAGAATTCCTGAGATTAAGTGAAGAAGAAATTTTAAGACGTAGCGATATTGACTTCTTCTCACCAGAGGAAGTTGATGTTTTTTGGAAAAACGACGACCTAGTGATTAAAACGGGGGAAGTTAACACCAGCGAGGAAGTAATCAGCATTGGGGAAGAACAAAAAATAATTTCAACCAAAAAATCAAGATTTATCGATCGCAACGGAGAGAAGTTTCTTATTGGAATAATCAGGGATGTAACAGACTACAGGCGACTGATAAAACAGGAAGAAGAAGCAAGGAAAGAAGCGGAAAGAGCTAATAAAGTAAAAGATAACTTTTTAGCTATTGTTTCCCACGAACTCAAAAATCCCCTGACAGCAATATTGTGTTTGACTAAATATATGCAGCAGGCGGAACTTGACAAAGAGAAGACGAAGGAATTACTTAAAAGAGTTGAGAAAAGTGCCAAGACGCAAGAGCGGTTAATCAATGACCTGTTAGACGTGTCACAAATTGTTCACGGGGGAAACCTGGGGATACAGTCCAGTAGGATAGACCTCAAGGAACTAATCGAGGAAATCCTCGTTACACTGAGAGAAAAAGCAGACGAAAAATCAATAACGATCGACAGCAAACTCTCCAAAGCCTGTCTTATTGGAGATCCAGTCAGGCTTCAGCAAATCGTAACAAATTTAATATGCAATGCTGTCAAGTTCACTCCAAAAGGTGGCAAAATAAAAGTAAGACTTTCTAAAACAACTAAATCTGAAATCAAGATTGAAATCAGGGATACGGGAGTTGGCATAGCTCCAGAATTCCTTCCCCATGTCTTTGAATTTTTTAGAAGGGAAAATGGTGAAGGAACAAAAAATGTAAAAGGCATGGGCTTAGGGCTAGGAATTGTAAAGAACTTAGTCGAAAGCCATCAAGGGACAATTACCGCCGAAAGCCCTGGCAAGGGAAAAGGCTCGACATTCAAGGTAAGTCTCCCAATGGCGATCTGCCCTTCGGAAAACGAAGGTTCGTAGCGCTCATGACCTTGAAGAACTCTTGCAACAGCTAGCGCTTAAATAACTACGCAATTAAGCCCCACTTCTGAGGTGAAATTCATCTTCAAAAAGTGATGGCTTGTAGTTGTTTGATGGAAAAACATTTACCCGTTGATTTAACTGGGTCGATCGCGCATTCCGTCCACCTGAACAGAAGTTTTAGTCAAGTCAAAAAGAGGCACGGTAGTCCCTTGCCGACGAATTTACTCTTCACTATCATTACAACCACTCATGACAGTCACAGCAGAAGCCCCCGTTAAGTCCGTTGAAGCCGTTAACCTCCAAGAGGTTCAAGAAGAGGCAAAAGGAAAAGGAAAACAAGCAAAGAAAGGCAAGTCCAGAAGCAAGTCTAAACCACAAACACAAGAACCAGTAAGTACTGAAACGGCTGTGCCAGAAGCGGCTGTGCCAGAAGCAACTGTACCAGAAACGGCTGTACCAGAAACGGCTGTACCAGAAGCGGCTGTGCCAGAAACTTCCTCTCATGAAGAAGCGCCTACTCAACAACAAAGTCGGTCAAAGCGAAAAAAAGCAGACCAAAAGCAAATAGCGCTAAAAATTATTTGCTCCTCAGATGTACTAGGGCAAGCGCTTGCGATCGCCTGTCGTGCTATAGCCGGACGACCATCTCACCCAGTGTTAGCAAACGTGCTAGTTCAAGCAGATGTAGAAAGCCAAAGTGTAAAACTGACTGGGTTCGACCTGAGCCTGGGAATTGAAGCAACCTTCAGCGCACAAGTAGAAGCAGGGGGGAAAATCTGTCTTCCAGCAAAATTGCTGAACGATCTCGTGTCAAAGCTTCCTTCAGGGGAAGTTACCTTGTGGTGCTCTTCTAAAAAGTCCGAAGGTGACGAAACGTTAGGAGAAAAGCTCTCCTGCGGATTGGAATATGCATCAGGAAAAGTCAGCTTTTCAGGAATCAGCCCCGAAGAATTCCCAAGTCTGCCCAAAGTAGACGGTCGGGCAATTTACTTGCCCTCTGAAACGTTGCTGGAGGGATTGCGGGGAACACTGTTTGCAACCAGCACGGACGAAACGAAACAAGTACTCACTGGCGTTCACGTAACCCTAGAACGAGACGAAGTGGAGTTTGCGTCAACAGATGGACACAGGCTGGCAGTGGTAAAAGCAACAACGAGTTCTGCGGTTGAGGATGAATATACAGAGTCTTCAGGTTCTCATGAAGAACCAACGGAGGTCACAATACCAGGGAAGGCACTGTACTTAGTGGAACACCTGCTGAAAAGCCTACCGACAAGTTCCCGACGCATCGAGCAGAGCGAAGGGGAAGAAGAACACCAGTCCTCTGTAGTTGAAGTCCGATTTGAACCAGGACAGCTAATCTTCAGAATGGACAATTACCAAATAAACACCCGGACGCTAGAAGGTCAATATCCGGACATTCATCAGTTGATTCCCAAGCAATTCCTCCGAGAAGTCACAGTAGAGCGCCGCTCGTTCCTAAGTGCAATGGAACGAATCGCAATCTTGGCAGACTCCAAAAACAACGTCGTCAAGTTCAGCATAGACCCAACCGAGCAAATGATAACCGCGTCTGTAGAAGCCGCAAATGTTGGAAGCGGAAAAGAGGCGATACCAGTAGACATATCGGGGGAAAGCCTCGACATTGCCTTCAATATCAAGTACGTCATTGATGCCTTAAAGTCACTCTCCTCTTCAGACGCAATCCTGCATATCAACAGAAACAACACTCCTGCCATCTTTACCCCAATTGGAGGAGAAACTCAAAAGCTCGTGCTACTCATGCCAGTTCAGATCCGCGACTAGATAGATAATTAGTCATTTAGTTATCTCATGATACACGAGGAGCTTTCATCTCGTATTTTCGGTTCGATTGTGTAAGAAGCAGTGGCAACGGTGCTTGCTAAATTCCAGCCGACTGGATTTTAGCAAGCATAAACCAATGACCTGACCAGACTCTCATAATAAGCAGATGAAGCAAAAAAGCAATGCCACGAGAGTTTCTTCCTCTGTAGTTCCCTCGAATGAAGAAATAGAAAAATGGTTGAATAGCACAGAAGTAACGAAGTGGGTGAGGAAAAAAATTGAAAGGCGCTGCCCCAGATGGCAAGATTTAATGCGATCGCTACTCAACCAAGTTTTGACCAACAAACAAATTGATTCGACAATCGAAGACAAAATCTATAAAGTTGCAGTTGGAGTTAATACCAAGACTTGGACGCTATGGGTAGGCATAAACTAGGGAGATGTTAGCCTAGCTCCTGATTGTCCGTTTCGTTTAAGCGATAGCAATTCCGTTATCCCCAAATAGGGAAGTTCTTTAATTGCAAAGTAATCTCTTCGTGAGACGAAGCGCACTTTCCTATTCCGGGGAAGTGCGCTTCATATTTTTCGAGGATGCCAAGCGCTAAATAATTTTTTGTCTCAAAAAATTTACATTCCTAACTAGATAGTTAGCTAGATAGGTGGCTCATTCGATGAGCTAGAATGGCACTCGTTTTGCGAGAAAAAAACGCCTTTAAAGACGACATACTCGCCTGCAAAAAATTAAGTCCATCGTGCATCCAGGCTCTCATACGGAGGAAACGAAAAGGTAACTCAGAAGAGCGAAGGGATGTAATTCGACCCGTTTCTTCGGAGACGCTAACCTCTACAATTTTGATGTGACGATCGAGTAAAGTTTTCAGCCCAAAAAAGTAAAGGCAAAGCTGCTCTGTAGTTCCTAAAGGAACGTAAGGAGAATCGTTGATGACCTCCGGCAAGGATTCAGCAAAATGGGTAAGAAGCCGCTGAGCCTCTACCATATCCACACCATACAAATCGCAAGGATGACAAACAGCTCGCAACGTCACTTCAATTGAAAATCGGTGAGGGTGAGAATCCAGCCAAACCGGAGGATTGTAATGCCTCCTGAGCAGTTGACAACCAATACGATATTCAAAAGCTAACGAATGTTTAAAAGTTTGTGCGTTTGAAGACTCAATCGCATGGGTCTTGAGTGCGTTGCGGTAAACTGGTGTATCAAGTGAATAATTTTCGGGATAATGCGATCGCGCATCTCCCATTCGGGTTGAAGAAAGATTTCGCATGAAGGTTGAAGATTTTCAAAATAATGTAGGTAAAAATCAATTTCGCTGCCATCACTGATGACAAGTTTTAATTCGTTAGCCCTGTTCCACATCTTGATATCGACAGGATATGAAGGGCTAACGTGGGTTTTAGGACTCAATGTTACCCAAACTCGATCGGGCAAATTGTCCACCCAAAAAGCACCTGATGTTTCAATATGAACGTGCCTACCACTGTCAATAATGGCTTGACATAAAACGGGTAGATTTTTGTGAATAAAAGGCTCGCCACCGGATATAACTACTCTGGGTGAAACGAGTTGAGACAAAAGTTCGGTCAAAGTGTGCCGATTCCATTCTATTCCTTTGCTGCCCGATTCGTACCCCGTATCGCACCAGGGACAAGAAACCGGACAACCATAAAGACGAATAAAATCACACAAGACACCAGTCCAAAAACCTTCAACTTGCAGAGTTGCCTGAAAGGTTTCATGAATTGGAAAATAAGTATTGCTATCCACTGACTTTATTAAAGAAACTTGTAAGCGCTGCTGTTGAACGGAGCTGGCTACACTATCAAATTCTAAACAAATTCTGTTCCTCGGTCTATAGGTAGAGATGTATCCTCCTAAAGGTAGAGGAAGAATCTATAGTAATTCAAATGCTTTGAACAGAAGCAAGGAATGTCATATCTACTCCTTTAGTTAGAGGTAAGAACGCGAGTTGTGTCGTTAGGAAAATAAGAAAACTTTAAGATTTCCCATCATATTTGCGTCTCCCCTTGAGGGCAACAGCTAGCGCTTCGGGGGTAAGGAACGATTTGCCGTCAAGCGAATGGAGAATGGATGTCAAAAAAATCTTAGAGACTATAAGACAATTGCCGCCCGATTTCGCGTTAGTGCCGGTAAACGGGAACAAGAGACCGCTAGGTCATGAGTGGCAACACCGAACCTTCACTCCGAAAAGCCTGCACGACTCGATCGAGATGGGGGGGATATCGGTCAAAAACAAGAAGGGCAAGCGAATCACAGTATGGTTGCCTGCACAGGGAGAGCCACCGGGAGAGTACGAATTTGGAGGATTTGCACTATTAAACGGAAGCCCGGTAACAGTAGAGGGAAAAACTTTCTACCTAATGTCAGTTGACTGTGATGGCAAAAGTGCTGTAAATGCGCTCAAGAAACTCTCCAACAGTTCAACGCTGCCTCGTACCGTTGCCTTTAGCTCCGGGCGGCATCATCGGTGCCAATACCTGTTCTTGGTTCCAGAGAATATAGCTCCAACCATCCGCACGCGAAAACTGACAACGGGGAAAGGCGAACAACTGGAATTTCGGTGGAAGGGATTGATATCGATCTTGCCACCTTCCGTCCACCCGTCCACTGGTATGTATCGGTGGAGACGAAACATTCGTACCACGCCAATCCAAGAAGCGCCTGACTGGGCAATTGAGGTGATGCAGGGAAAACTAACGATACGAATTGAATGTGATTCGTGTAAAGCCAAACGTAAGGTAACAGTTGTTCGCACTTCCTCGCACACCGCGTTCAACCATCCAAGTGCAAGGCAGTCAACAACTTGTGCGGTGCCAGAAGTCGAAAAAGCGATCGCTCTGTTAGATCGCATCCCACCCCAGTTAGCTGACGACTACTGGGACTGGATAAAAATTGGAACCGCTCTCAAAACAGTGAGCGAAGAGTTGCTTCCAGCTTGGGAAAGCTGGAGCAGACAATCCGAGAAATATAAAACGGGAGAATGCGAATACAAATGGAGAACCTTTGTTCCAGGGACAGTGACGATCGGAACTCTGTATTACTTCGCCAGAACCAACAATTGAATTTTGCCTCCCAAAGGACAGACATCACACCCGAATGTCAAGTTCTTCATTTCTCTAAACCGCCATCTAACGTCCAGGCAACAAACCTAGATGAATGGAGAAAAAGCCACTGGCTAGGCGGGGAAAACGGATCATTAGGCTACAGAGATTATTAATTAAACGGTATGTTAGGTAAATGAAAACCAAAGTTTGTAAAACATTCAAGCTCGGAAGCCATCCGAGAGTAACGGAAAATTCTTCAACTGTGTGTTTATCCTTCTTTGTTGAAGGAGAAGAAATAGCAATAGAATTCGGGACAAGCCATACAAAAACGCTAAGGCATACGATCGAGAAACTACAGAAAATAGCGAGGCGCAAGAAAGCAACGAGAAAAAAAAATCCAATCAAAAAGGAAAAGGAAAAACTAATAGTCGCGGTCGATTTCTAGCTGTAAAAGCTGATAGCACTTAGACCCTAAAAACAATACCTGTTAATCTGGAGCTACTTCTAGGGATTAACAGGTATTAATTTACCGCACTGTATCAGTTAATTAAAAATCGGGAATCACCACTGAGTCTTCTAAATGGGCATAATAGCTCATACGCTCTTCGTCCTCTGGTAAGGGATCGGGAGAACCTAGGAAGTCTTCAGGTAATAGGACACCGGATTCAATTGAATCTTCAGGATCGAAAGCTGAAGAGTTGTTATCAGTAAAATCTAACTCACCAAAAAGTTCGCTTAGATAAATGTAAACAGGAGGTTCAGCCGCCTGCTCTAAAGTGTTGAGGGTATCGTCAGATGTTCCGTTACCGTTAATTTCAGCCTCATCATAAAAATCGGTCAAAGGAAATTGAGAATTATCAGGAGTAGTCGATTGGTTTTGAGTCATCGGGTCGTTACCTAAGTTCTAAATGTTTAGATAAAATTGGACAGTATTTCATGAATGCTCCCATTCTGAGCAAGACGTTAGATATTAATCACCAAGGGCAACAGATGAGCTTGGTTTGGGTTGTTCAACAGAAACAGATTTTGCCTGATGCTGATTCAAAAAAGATTGCTTTTCATCTTCCCGGAAAGTGCTTATTGTTGGTGTAGCACCCCTGACGGCTTGATAAACAATGCCGCGCTGTCCGTCTTTGGCATCAAAAAGCTGGATTGTGTCAGTCTTGCTGTGATAAGAAACACCATAAGAACCACTAGGAGTGGACATAGCCGCCACTTTAAGATCCTTGCCCGTATTAGAGGGGTTACTGTTCAAACTGGAAATAGCCTGCTTCAACATAGCATCTTCCCAAGGCGCTCTCTGTGCTTTAGGGAGAGATTGAATCTCAGATGGTTGAAAGTTATTGATTTGAGCTTCTTTGTCCATTTGGGTCATGTAAAGAACACCTCGTTCTCCTGTAGGATCGACAACTTGAAGGGTTTGGGATTCCTTATCAAAGGAAACCACATAGCGATCGGCAAGGGTTGCTGCCTGAAAGCTTAAGTCGGAGTTAGAACTGCCAGATTCAGCCAAAGCTGACATAGCAGCAGAAATAAGCCTCTGTTCGAGAGGATCTCGCCGAGGACCTAATGCAACTTGAAGATCTCCTTCACCAAGGTGATTCACGGTAGCCGGTTCGTTCCTAGCTGCCTCGTAAATAAGACCGCGACTGCTGACTGAATCAAAAATCCGCAATGTGTCAGAAGACGAGTCGAATGTCACAGCATACTTATCCTGAATAGTACCAACCTTCAGTTGAGCTGTCTCATTAGCAGGATTGGACTTCAAACTGGATAATGCCGCTTGAACTATCCGGGCTTCCTCTGGGGAACGAAGGGACGAAGCCGAAGTAGAAAGAGCCTGTTTCTCATTCAGATCTTTTACCTCTACTTGAGGAGATGAAGCTAACTGTACTCTTGAAACAGGCTGGGGCTGGGGAGTGACAACCTCCGGACGGCTCAGGCTCGGTGGCGGTGCCAGGAATTCACTGTACGGATCTGCCTCCAGCGCTGCC
>DALYIW010000148.1:9196-17849 GCA_031970155.1 Coleofasciculaceae cyanobacterium CTOTU46601
AGTGACAACCTCCGGACGGCTCAGGCTCGGTGGAGGGGCCAGGAATTCACTGTACGGATCTGCCTCCAGCGCTGCCCCCGGTGCTGCCGCAAGAACAGGCTCAGGCTGAGGAGTAACAACCTCCGGACGGCTCAGGCTCGGTGGCGGTGCCAGAAATTCAATATACGGATCTGCCCCCGGCGCTGCCCCCGGTGCTGCCGCAAAAACAGGCTCAGGCTGGGGAGTAACAACTTGGGGTTGGCTCATGTTCGGCGGAGGTGCCAGAAATTCACCATACGGATCTGCCCCCGGCGCTGCCACTCCTCGCTCTGGTTCGGGTTGGGAAATAGACTTGGTAGAGTCTACTTGTTTTTCCATGACCTGCTCGTAGGCATCAATGAGCGCAGCAATAAAGGGAGAATCCCTTCCCTTGCCTTCCCAGAAGCCACGAGCGGCTGTGGTATGTTCGCAGGTTTCCAGCCAAGCCGTACCACCCTGTTTCTCGATCGCCTGTGTAAGCTTGGGATGTTGCTCTAATTTGGCAGAAATAATCTCGGTCATTAACTGCTGCCTTTGATCGACAGGAGTTGTTTTTTTGAAATACTGGTAAGCATCTTCAGCCGAAAGAAACGGTTCGCCTGCTGGCTTGTCCTGAAAATACTTTTCCGGGCCAGACGTATCTTTAGGACGACTTGGGTTATCTCTGAATGAAACAGGGTAACTATTTTGAATGTTTCCCTTGAACTTAGAGAGTTCGGTGGGATTTGTCAAAGCCGCGCCGAGAGAGGAATTAGAACCCGAATAAATGTTGACAGGAGCTGCCACGGTCTCAATAAGGATGTCAACAGAACGTTCCGGTTGATTCATTCGCATAAAACCGGAACTATTCTGTTCAAGATTGTAGCCTTTAGACTGAAGGTACTGTTGAACCAACTTGTCAGTGCCAGCCGCATCACCAACTACCACCTGAGCACCGGCTTCAACCACCTTATCCAAAAGCGGTTTATAGTGTTCCTCAAAAACTTCGCCTATGCGTTCTGAAGTCACGCCGCGCCAAGGTCCGGAGCCACTAACCATCACGATGTCGTCTTTACTATACGTTCCGGTGTTGGCGCGTTCGCCCCAGGCTTCGGTGTAGTTGCGGGTACTTGAAGGCGTGTTGGGATCTGCTGCCGACTTACCGATGAACTGGGTTGCCACCTCAGCCATTGCCACATCCTTTTTCATGTGGTGGGCAACGGCTGGGTTGAGAGGTTGTAAATCGGCTAAGGGGTTGGATAGACCTTGAACGGTAATAGTAGAAGGTGAAAGAGAGTCTTTTGAGGGAGTTTCAGATTGTGGACTCGCTCGTTCAAAGGAAGGAGGCAGAGGCTCCACGCCCAATTGAGAGGCAAGGGTCGAATCGTTCAAATCCCTGACCATCGCCGATAATGCGCGATCGCTAGGAAGCTTCCACTCTTGATGAACCTGAGCCGTTACCGCGTCAATTCGTTGGACGTACTTATCGGAAAAGTTGGAGTCAGCGGCAGCGGCAACTTGCCGCCAGTTATCCAACGTTTCAGATAAACTCGGGTAATTGTTCGTTTCACCAGAGGGATGAACCATATAATCCCAATTTCCGGTCTCCATCGTGAAAGGATCGCCACCAGCCACCTCGCGGACGGTGAGCTTCACCTCTATATCTTTAGGGTTGTCACCGTAAACCTCTGCCGCCCAAACGGTTCGGATATCGGTCGGTTCGACAACCTCTAGATGTCTGTTATCTGAATCGTAAAAGCGATCGCCCTTGGCAAATTCAGTGGGATGCTTTTTTACCAGGGCATCAGTAGCGGCAGCTTCTTGAGCAGCGGCATATGTGGCGGGAGCCGATTCGACGGCAGCATATGTGGCGACGGCAGCTTCTTGAATTGAGGCACCAGAAACGACTTTTGCGGTATTTTCATCCCTGGCAAGAACATCGCGTCGTTTCGTCCAAGATTCTGGGTAACGAACAGTTTCAGGGTCAATCTTGACAACGGCGGCAGTTGAGACGCTACTTATCTCAACCCCTGGTAGAACAACACCACTTTTCAAATATCCAGCTTCTTTAAGCTTTTGTCCAGATTTATACTCAATCCGTCCAAGAATTTTGTCATCAACAATTGCTACGGGAATATTTCTTTTTTTCTCAGGATCGGGGTCGGGAACAAACTCGATTCTAACGTTTGACTTCTCACCATTGAATACGCGATCGGCAAAGTCGAAACTTTGAACCTTCTCAACTATAAGTTCATTCCCACCCCTTGTCTTGAGCTTAATCTTAGCTGCGTCTACAGGAGTAATAGTAGCAGTAGCCTTGGTTCCAACCGGAAGCTGAGGCGATTCTGCCTGAAAAGGTCCAAGCTGCTTGCCATCAATAAATATTACGGTTTTTCCTTGGTTCTTATTACCTTCTTTCGTTTCTACTCCTATCTCGATCTCAACATGAAGGTTATCCCAGTTCCGACCTGAATGCTCGTTAGTTTCTTTATCGAAACCAATAGTTTTAAGGTTTGTAAACTGAAGCTCCTTAAAACGATCCAAAACCTGATCGGGAAAAGTCTTAAAGGCAACAGTGGCACGGCGAAAAGTCCCCTGCTCGTTCTCCTTGTCAGCTTTAGTATGGCAAAGATGCCAAAGTGCTGCTGCCATTGCCGATTTTTCAGAATCAGGAGTTTTAGATTTAACTTGAACGAGGTAATCGTTAGCCTCTTTAAAAAGAGCATCAGACTGAATCTTAGTTGGAGGTGGCTCAATGTCAAATGAGACATTTTTTAGTCCAGTCTTGGGTTGAATATTGTTAGCTTGAGCATCTTCTGGACTAATCGAACCAATAACTCTTGTAACAGGTTTTCCGTCTTCTTTGAACTCGCCAGGGACGCGAGCCATTGCCACCAAAGTTCCTTCAGGGTCTTTGGCGTAGCTACTTTTGACGAAATAAAGATCTTTCGGATCGACGGAAAGGGCTTGCGGATGCTTAGACTTTAACGCCCCTTTTATTTCAAAACTTGACCCTGTTTGAGGATGAAATGCAAAGAGGGTAGGCTGAGGATTTCCTTCGACCTGTTTATCTAGGGCTTTAGCTCGGTCGATCAGTTGATTGTAAGTGTCCCTAATTTCCTTAGCCTTCTCATATTGCTCTGGCGTAAAGTTTGTGTCAAAAAGAGCCTTAAAATGAGTGGTAGGTCGATGTTCGAGCTTATCTTCTTGGAAGTAAGAATTAGACTGGCGAACCATCTTGTCAACAGCACTGTGGTTAGTGCTCTTAAGCTCTTGATGAGAGTAAATCTCCGGCTTTTTCTTGTCTCTAATCCAAGGAACTTGCTGAAAAGATGTCAAAGCATCACAATAGGCAAGCTTGTCAGCTTCAGGCTGAAGTGAGTTTTTAAAAGTATCTACAGCTCGTTGTAGCTGGTTGCCGTACTCGGCAATAACATCTCCCTGAATAGATCTAAATTGCTGCAACTTTTGCTCGACAACTTCTGCTGTTAGTGGCACTTCTGGGGGAGGAAAGTCATCAACAAAAGATTGGACTCTTTCAAGAAAAGCTGGAGAGAGAGTTAAATCAACTTCCGGATCGGAGTGGTCGTTTAAAATCTGTTCGTAGGTATCAAAAATGTTCGTAACATAGAGCGCCCGTTCATCTTCTGGCATGAGAACCGAATCATTACGCTGAACGATCGCATTTAAAAGCTGGTTAGCAATCAGACCAATTTTGTCGTCTTGCACCGCCATCGTCATCTCGGCAAAACTCAAGCCTTCGTAAGGGACTTTCTTGTTTTTAACGACATCGGGGTAACGATTCTCAGGCAAGAGAGCTTCTTGAATTTCAGCGCACAAAACGGGGTTCTTGTTGCTCCACTCATCAGCAAGGGCTTGTGCCTTATCAAGAGTGTCTTGGCTGATGTCAGAGGGGAGCGGTTCAGATAAGGCTGGATAATCTGCCGACACAAAGTCGCGAGCTTTTTCCACGACTGAGGCAGTAATCGGATCTTTGTTCGCTAGTGCCTGAGCCGCCAAGTTAACCAGTACCGGATCGACGGGAGCGAGTTTAGCAAACTCCTCTTTAAGATCCACCACCTCTTTGACTGGAAGGGTATCGCCATCAAAGTCCCCCTGAAGGTGTTGAGCGGCTGTTTGAGGGTGAATCGCTACTATACCTTTGAGGTTCTTATATTCCGGCAGGTGTTTGTTAGTGAGAACGAGGACACCGTTGGAGTTAATCAGAGGCGATCGATAAACGGCGACTTTAGCCCCTTCTGGAAGGTTGGGAACGCAAATTTCCTTATCTCGCTCTAGAGCTTCAGAGGGCTGTGCCAATCCGGAGGTAAACTTGATGGAACGACCCGTGGCATTGTCCAGACGTTCCTGGCGAACGAAGCGTTGGAGAGCTGAAACAACGTGCGGGTGTTCAATTAAGTGACCGTGCTCTTCATCAGCCTTGAGGAGGCGGTAGAGAAAATCTTCTCCTTTACGAGAGGATTCGTCCTCGTCATCACCAAAGTCATCATCCGGTACTGTCTCACCAAGACCAAAGGATTGGTCAATTCCCTGGAAAAGCCCGTCTAGTGACTCTAAATTTTCTGTTGCATCGGAATTTAATGGTTCGGCTTTTAGGGTTTCCTTGAACGCCTGACGCTTTTCATACTTTTCAATATAGAGACGAGCCATCGCTCTAGGATCGGAAGCAACTGTCCGCAGCTGTTCTAGTTGTTCCTTTAGAGTCGGCAAGATTTCGGCTTGAACGGCTTTAGGGTAATGAACCAGAACCTGAGAGCCGAGACTGTGATCTCGGTAAGTGGCTAAGGACTTAACTCCAACGCCAATATCCAAAGTGTACTCACCGGGTTCTATTGAATCACAAGCCGTTCCATAAACGCCAGACATGGGAAGAACCATGTCATAACCCGACTTAACGACAGTTTGACCGCTCTGCGTCTTGCCCGTCAAAACGGTAGTGCCACCCGTCAGATTGTCTAAATTAGCTGGAGCGAGAGTACCTTTTCTAGCGCTATAGCCGTAAGAACCCTGATGCGCCCACCAGGAATCCATCTCTCGAGCGTAGGTTGCATCTTGTTCTGAAACAAGAGCCATCTTAGCGTCTCGATAATCCTCAAAGAAGACAGATTTACCCTGCTGATAATCATCCTTCAAAGAAGAAAAAGAGGGGTATGTAGATGCCAACTCTTCAAAAGCGCTATCAATAAGAGCATTATTGTATTTACCGCGCTCGGCAAAAGTCCTAGCTGCAAGAAGCGCAACGTCCGAATTGTAATCGGCAAGCTGCCTCAATTGTTCAGTAAAATTAAGATTCGTTTGAGGCTTAGTCCCCATCCGATATTGGAAAGGAGTATCGATGCGACCCGTAAGTTGCGATGCTAAGTCGGGGGAAATCTTGCCGTGACAATCCCCAACCAAATTCTTAGCAACATCTAGGGGTAAATTACCACCATTCTCGCCAGTCTCTTCATTGACCACCAATATCCGAACGGAGCGCAACTCTTGAAAGCCTTCAAGACCTGCTTTCTTAAGGTCGCTAGGAGCGCAAGGAGTAAATAAAAGTTTGCCCCGAATCAGAATTTCGCTGTCATTTCTGAAAACATCAGCAGCCACGTCATCAGAAGCATAATATCCCCGACCTTGAGCGGCAAACTGAATCCTCTTGCCGTCGTGTTCCTTTTCTAAATCTTCAGGGCTAGACCAAGTATGGATAGTTCCAGCGGCAAAATCGGTGTCGGGGAAAAAATATTCAGCTAAAGAGTTTTCTACCTTCTCATCGATATCAAGCTCCTTACCACTCTTGGTATCAAAGTGTTTGAGCGTAAGTGTCATTGACTTTCTTGGGGCACATCATCTAGACCAACAGATGCTTACCAAGGTATCAAACAAAAAATTCCTGACAAGTCACTCAAGAGCGCAAAAACAGAAGATTTTATCCTCCTTAAGTTAGAGGAAGAAAACCAAGAAATCCCGAAAGCCAACTCAGGAAAGCAGCGCAAAAAGTCGATAATTTCAAGAGGCAAAGTAAGCGGCAGGCCAAATCTTTACATAAACTTTACAAAAGGATGACAGATGCCAAAAAACGGCAAACAAACACCAGCATCTTGATAAATAAGGGAAAGTCATAGGATATTTTTAAAATACCGGAACTCGAAGAAAGTGCAGCTCTTGCCGCTTGAAGAGATAGCCGCGCACTACGCCATCACAACCGGAGGTGCCGCCATCTCAAGAGACCCTACGCGAGGGTAGTATTCCCTGAACTTGAACGGGAGCAAGACGCTCATCGGGTCAACAAGCAAAGGCTATTGACACTACCCATCCAACCAGTCATCTGGTGATTTAACAACTTAAATTTTCAACCAAGTTTTCAACTATGAGCCAAATTCTGATTGTAGAAGACGATCCTAATATCTCAGAAATAATCAAGATGACCTTAGAGGATGATGGACACGAGTGCAGAGTAGCCTCTAACGGCAAGGAGGGATTAGAAGAAATAAGAAGGAGAGAACCTGACGTAATTACCCTAGACATAATGCTAGGCGATGATGAAACGGGAACGGATATCTGCAAGACAATTCGACATGAATATGCTCAAAGAATAGGAATATTAATGCTGACCGCCAAAAGCGGAAACTATAACGAAGCCATTGGCGTTGACAGTGGGTGCGATGCTTACATGGAAAAACCCTTTGACCCAGAACTCTTAAAAATCCGGGTTAGAGGATTAGCAAGAAGAATAAAAGAGATTAGACTTGAAGCGCTCGCTGAAGCTACCGGAGTTCAAGAAAGTCAGCCGAAAAAAGAGAAAATACTCACTTCACATCTAACTATAGATCTAGATAGACGCCGGGTCTGGCTCGTGAATACTCCAAACAATGGCACTGTCGAAGCCAAGCTAAGAGACATGGAATTTAAAGTGCTGGTTTATTTGGTAGAACAAGAAGGAAGAATCGTTACGAGAAAAGAAATATTACAGAATGTTTGGAAGACCTCCCATATTAGTGACAGGCTAGTAGATCGCCAAGTCTGTTCAATCCGAAAAAAGATAAATGACTTGTACGGAAAAGATATGGAGATAATCCTAACCGTTCAAGGAGAAGGATATAAATTCGTTTCATGAGGCAGATAAGTGCGAAGGCTTATCAGTTGGCATCGATACAGACAAAGGGAGTTTGACCCTAAATGCAGCTCCCTTTCCTTTGCCTGGACTTGAAGCGGTAATCGTTCCCTTGTGCAATTCGACTAAATGACGGACAATAGCTAAGCCCAATCCCAGGCCACCAACACTTCGAGTATCTGTAGAATCTTCTTGAGAAAAAACTTTAAAAATATCGGGGAGAAAATCCGGGCTAATCCCCTTTCCCGTATCGACTACATCAAGAAGCGCAAATCCTTCTTCTCCTGTCAGATAAACGTTAATTTGCCCTCCGTCAGGAGTAAATTTAATAGCATTGGAAAGAAGCTGAGAGACAACTTGATTGAGGCGAGAGAAGTCTCCTGTACAAGTCAAGTCAGAATCAAAAATTGTTAAGTAAATAGAAAGTGGGTTATTGGTTTTTGCTAAACCCTCGCGAACCAGCTCTACAGCAGCGGTAACAAGAGATGAGAAATTAAACTGAGATAGTTGGAGATTTATCTTACCACAGACTATACGCGAAGCATCCAACAAATCTTCAATCAGAGCCATTTGCTTTTCTACACCAGTCTCAATAGTCATCAGTCCGCGTTCAAGAGTCTGTGGGTCAACGTCTTGTTTTTTACGCAAAAGTTTAATCCAACCCAAAACAGGAGTAAGGGGAGTTTTCAGTTCGTGAGAAATGACACTCAAAAATTCATCCTTAAGTTGCGAAGCACGCTCGGCATCATTTCTTGCCTTACGTTCGAGTTCAAGCAAGCGTTCCCTGTGCTCCTCAAGAAGCTTGCTTGAGGTAATATCTGTTAAAACACCGTCCCAGACTCGCGTTCCATCTAGTTGAATTTCACAGACGACGGCATTACCTCTCATCCACTTAACCTCCCCAGAAGGAGTAATAATTCGCCACTCGTGAATCCAGCGTTCGTCAAGGAAAGCTTGCAAATTCACAGATAAGTTAAATTTGAGCAAGTCATCTGGGTGAATCAACGAATGAATGTAGCTAACATCTTCAACTGCCCGTTCTGAACAGATACCGTAAAGCTCAAAAAGACCTTTAGTAATGTAGTCAATCCGCCCCTGACCAACATCAGCATTCAAGGGTTGATAATACCGATAAACGGCACCGGGAAAGTTCTCCGTAATTTGTTTGACTTTGGACAAGGTATCCAGGGAATCCATGAACATCTTAAAAGGCCCGAAAAATTACCGAACTTGTAACAAAAGTATAAATTAAAAACCAATTAATGATTTTCCTAAGTTGTGAAAAGTTGTGAAAATGCCGAGTTGAGCGGAAGAAGTTTTTTCAAAACTTCTCCAAATTATGTAGATAATGCAGGATAAGAAGGAAAAATTAATAACTTGAAATAGATATACGATATCTGTAACAAAAGTTATTAGCTGAGAAATATGAAAGCCAACAAGATACTTCTTACGACTGCAAGCCCTTTGATGGCGGCGCAACCACCTTTAACCAAGATGAAGCGCTTCTGGTGTAAGGATGTGCCTTTCATGGGCTATGAA
>DALYIW010000148.1:17877-19769 GCA_031970155.1 Coleofasciculaceae cyanobacterium CTOTU46601
CCTGAGTCCCCGGCAGTTGAGAATCAAGGCAGTACAAAAACCCGACCAAGTAGCGACCCAGTTCATCGCGTCGAACAATCTGGAGCAAATAGAAGTCACCCTTCCCAATCGTTCAAAAGTCACGGCCTACCCGCTCCCAACAGTAGTGGCATATTGGAGCTACCTCAACTCGTTCGGTCTGCTGCCCGAACATGAGAAAAAAGTCTTAGCTGCCCTGATGTCAGGAGAACAGATTAAAGAGGAGAAAGTATATCTGCAAGATTCCTCCTCAAGAGTTGCCCCTACCCCAGTAGAAAACATAGACCACCCCGTTCCTCTGGCGCGATCGCTAAAAGTCAAAATTCTTGGGGAAGCCGAGCTGACGGTATTCGTCCTAGACAAGAGCCACTATCCCTTCTGGGTCGAAGAAACAGAGGGACTAGAGTACATCAAAGCCAGTCCAACGGCACTAACCGAACAAATAGGAGGAGCGCGAAAAAACGAATTCTTAAAGAAGAAAAAGTGCACTTTCGCCTTGAAAACTTGCTTCCAAGAGAGAGACGGGAAGATTTTTCAACTCAACATCCGTCCCTTTTGTGACTGGATACGCATCTGGCAGTACTTCGGCAATCAGAATAACAGCCACGCTCTATCCATATTGGCAGAGTTGGCTCTATGCAACATCGATAAGCGAATTCAAACCACATCAGTTGAATCACAACCCGCCCTTCAGGTCGCTTCGTTCAAGGGTGCAAAGACAGCGAATGCAGCTTAAGAGTTAAGAGCAAGATGAAAAAATTTAAAATGCGCCTCCCTTCAGTAAACCAAGCGGGTGCTGCGATCGCTGCCCTTCTACTACTTTGCATGGGATTTCAAGCCTACGCCTCTTACTCCCAAGATCAAATTGCCCAAAAGCCGAAAAGCGCAGTGCTTAAAGTTTCAGGCAGCGATAAAGAAGTTGCCAAACTCGAAGTGCAGACATCAAGAGCTGGACAAGTCAAGGGACTCTCTGGGCGAACGAAAATAGAGCCAAATTCCGGGATGCTCTTTCCAGTCCAACCTGCCAAGCTGGTGCAAGTATGGATGAAGGATGTGAATTTTCCCCTGGATATCCTGTTTGTTAAAGATGGCACAATATTTCAAGTCATTGAAAATGCCCCACCGTGTCATACAAAGAAGTGTCCGATCTACACGTCTAACGGACAAGTCGATACAGTTATCGAACTGCAAGCCAGCTCAAAAATTCAACCAGGAACAAAGATAAAGATAACTTTCATCCCCTCCCCCTAGAACTCCACCCTACTTTGGAGACACCCGACACGGCTTCCGTTCTCTTGCAGCTGGGTGAATCGAAAAATCTTTTGAACTCCAAATAATATACGACATCTATTTAACAACTTCCCAATTCAAGTCAATGCAAACCTTAGAACCTCTCTCACAAGACGTTACAGTAAAAAACTTTCTCAAAGAGCTAATCGAAGATCTGCTCGACGTTGAACCTCTAATCACCTTCTACACGCTCTCAAAACTGCCAGGAGGTTCAGGAGAAAAGACGCTATACGCTAATCAGGCCAAGCAACTAGTAATCTGGTCTCTCTTGAGTGATGAGTTAATTGCAGCCATTACCGAACTGCTCTTATCGAACGCGATCGCGATCGAGCCAGTCTTACACAATTGGGCTTGGTTTTACGAAGCGGACTCTATTCAAAACGTATTTCCAATAGCCAGATCTGATGAACTTTATAAGGGGTATGAAGAACCCCATTGGGTTCCCTACATTCTAGTTAAAGGGAAAGCAGTTAAAAGGAAAAGTCAAATTAGAAACTCCCTAAATCACGAGCGCTGCATGGCCTACGCAGCTTAAAGCCCTCAGGGCTTACGCATTGATACCACATTTAGTAGGGGTGAACGGC
>DALYIW010000149.1:0-19727 GCA_031970155.1 Coleofasciculaceae cyanobacterium CTOTU46601
AGACACGACAAACGGGTAGGGGCGTATAGCTATACGCCCCTACAGATGGTGGTTCCAAGGTTTACCCTTCGGCTTCGCTCAGGGTCAAGAAAGCGTAAGTCCGGATACAGAAAAGCTGAGGCAAGATGTTTAGGTGAAGGAGTGCGTTACTGATGGAACTGGTTAAAGTTCAATTGATGTTCGAGAATGCCCCACGAAGATCGCATAAGGATTACTCAAGTGAATTAGAAGACTTGAACGGGAAACTAATAGAATTATCCCGACTCCCTTGTGAAGGAGAATTGCTTTCCTTCCCTGATGGCCAGCTACATAATATAGGGCCATGTTTTACCGTTATCGAAGTTGTACATTTTGCCTCACCTAGCGAGACAGGTTTGGTAGGTCAAATAACGCTGCGTAAGTGCTTCCCCAGGTAACTAGGTAGTACTGTAGGTGCGATGCCACTGCGGCCGCGAGTTCATAAAACATGGCACGAATTAATTGAGGTAAGGATAAAGTATTTGCGATCGCAATTAGGAAAGGTTTGACATTCTGACTCCTGACCAATGACTAC
The DNA here is from genome assembly GCA_031970155.1 of Coleofasciculaceae cyanobacterium CTOTU46601. GTDB lineage: Bacteria > Cyanobacteriota > Cyanobacteriia > Cyanobacteriales > Coleofasciculaceae > DALYIW01. The sequence continues at coordinate 554 of DALYIW010000149.1, forward strand.
TGTGAGCTTGAAGAAGCTTGTTTGTGTAGCCAGTCTTGCCCCAATTGAATGGTGATATCTGAGTTGAGACTACCAGTACCCTCAACCCGCACCTCTCCCAATCCTAAATAGTCTCGGATAGCATCAGCACTGCTGTTGTCTCCCTGTTGCGCGACGATGCGAGTAACTCTCAAGGGTTCTCTCCAGCTATCATCAATCTGAATATTGCGGTAGCCAGCCTCCTGGAGTTTCCTAACTAAAGGTTGAACGTTCTCTGGTCTGCCAGTGCTATCTTGAATCGATACACGTAGGGATACTGGGTCAACATCACCAGTCGCACCAAAACCCTGGTCAAAGTATTTAGCCATCATCGGCTGAATACGGCTTTTATCTGGTAACCAGTAACTGATATCATGCCTACCATCTCCGTTATAGTCACCGGGTACGATAAGCATTTGCACATCTGACCGTTTGGTCTGAGCACCAAAACCCACTAAAGCGACTAGCTCTTCTACAGTTAAGTTTGTGTCAATATGAGACTGAATTACCGAAAGAATTTTCGGCAATCGTGCCACCGTGGCAGGATTCAATGCCTGTTCCATCAGTGCCCTCATCACGAGTTGCTGTCGCTGCACTCGACCAATATCACCATACTTGTCATAGCGAAACCGCAAAAGCTGTAGTGCTTTATCCCCATTCAAGTGCTGTCTGCCTTGTTTGAGGTTGATATAAAGGTGCTGAGAGTCGTCTTGATACTTCATGTCTTCAGGGACAAACACTGTGACACCCCCTAGGGCATCTACAAGATTTTTCACCCCCTGAACATTCACTCGAACGTAACGGTCAATCCCAACACCTTCAAGTAACTCGCTTACCGTTTTCGCCGTCAGCGCTGGTCCTCCGTGGATATTGGCGGCATTAACTTTGGTGAGGCCATGTCCCTCTATGTAAGTGCGAGTATCGCGAGGAATCGAGAGAACCGTTAACTTTTTCGCCTCTGGGTCAAACCGCAGCAGGAGCATCGTATCGGTGGGACCTTCAAAGGAGTTAACTAGTTCATATCCAGATTTGTTTGTTTGTTCCTCACTCAAGTCAGACTCTAGAACTTTGCATCCTAAAACTAAGATAGTGACGGGTCGAGTCAGCTCCGGCAATCGTAAACTGCTACTAGAGATGCTTCCACCTTTGGTAAAAATCGATGCCTCATCAGGACTAAGGCGACTTTGTAGCAAGGGCGTACTAGAAAGCGATACGGCAACTAAGGCACCCGCTGATGCCGATAACATTGCCACACCAGTAAAGCCCAACCAAATCCACAGCCAATGCCTTTGCTTTACCTTCAAAGGGTTTGTCCGCAGGGGTAGTGCATTTTTCTCCCCCCAACGGGATTTTTCATAAGTTTTCCGAACTGACACTTGGTCTCCTCACACACATGCAATAGGGATGGAAAGTTCTGACAATAACTCACCGATGCACTAATGCTTAACCCTGAGTTTGATATGAAGTGTTTAACAAAAACACTCGTAGCAGTTGTTCTGACGGTTTGCTGCAATACCAAACAAAGTCTGGAGATAGTTTGAGCAAGCCGTCAATTAGATTCAATGAAACACCGCCTCACTCCTTGGCGGCAAGACCTAAATGCTTAAAATTTTACTCCCTTCCGGCTCAAAGTATACCTATGACCAAGCTGGAAGAGAGAAGTAATAGGTATTAGACCTCATTTGAAAATAGGGAATAGGGAGTCGGGAGTCGGGAGTAGGAAGTAGGGAGTAGTCTAAGAGTACTATTTTCATTCGTGATGGTGGCAATTGGGCACAAGTGATTATTTTTATCCAACAACCAACAACCAACAACCAACAACCAACAACCAACAACACCGACTTTCTATGAAAGAAATTTCTCTAGGATAAATGCTTCCGCACAGTACCTTCAGAAACGCGGCTAATCCCAGGTAGGCGTACTGACTTGCGTTTCCACACACGCGCCATTAACCCAATACTCACTAAAAAATAACCAGAGGTAAGCAAAGTATTTAGGAATAATAGGCGTAAGGTCAAGAATTCAGAGGTTTGTGCCCCTGTTGACAATAAAATGTACCCAAGCAGCCAACCGAGAGCCAAGGTCACTGATAAGCGACTCACTGCTTGTTGTTCTCGTGTGCCCTGACGGCGGTATAGCGTCCAAATTGCTGGGAAAAAGCCAAGGACTGGAACCAGGTATACAAACAGCTGCAAGCGCTGAAGGTCAGAATTTTCTAGTGGGTCAACCTCTTTCATTTCGGTCAGAGTATCAGGGCTTAGGGCTAGAATTGGCTCAACCTTTTTATCTCTTTGAAGAGGAGAGGGTCTTAATATTAAGCATAACCCTCTCTTCTGATTCTCAAGCGCCTCAGTTCATCCCTAAAGCCTTCCAAGTTTGCTGACCAACCATGCCATCGGGTTCTAAACCATTAGCCTTCTGAAACGCCCTAACAGCGGCTTTTGTGCCTAAACCAAAGACACCATCTATAGACCCAGGGTTAAATCCTTTCTCTTGCAAACGTTGCTGTAATTGCTTGACAACTGGGCCACTTGAGCCTTCCTTTAAGAGTTGCAACGGACTTGATGAACCCCCGGTTTGCTGTATCAGATCAGACCCGGAGATAACTGCTGTGTAATAGAGGTAATTCCTATTTATCTGGTAGCGTCGGTCTTTTTTAATCAGACTCATAAACTCTCGATGTCCGGTACGGGTGCGCCCGACTAAGCAACCTGCACTGGCATAGTAAACATTGTTGTAGGGCAAGTCGAATCCCCAATGCTGATTGATGTCAAACAGTCCCGTATCTGTTTTATCGCCAGGGCGTTGGGAATCTTGATTGGCATCTCGATAAACTGTGATGGAGGCGGCCTGAACGAGTGCTTCGTGGGGGTCTGAACCACTGCCATAATGTACCCCTACCTGCCAAGATTTATATTGACCTAATCTGATGATGGCTGCTCCTTTTTCGGGGTTCATTGGGTTCTCGGTGTAGTAGCTTCCAGGTTGTGTTGTTGCTTCCCAGTTGCCGATGATTGCAGGAATACCGTCGAGAATCTGGATGACCATCCGGCGGTCATTGAAAGAGTCAGGGTCATTGTCGTTAAGAGTGCCGTTGCTGTTCATCCCTTCAACGTAGACAATGTTATACTTTTGAACTCCCTGAGTAATTTCGTAGCCTTTGAGCTGCATATACTTGATGATCCGACTTGCCAAGTCGTCACCTAGCTTGAGTTGAGGGGTGGGTAAATCTTCTACCTTGGCTTCAATTAGTTTTTTGGCAGTGGCGGCTCCGAGTTGTCCTACTTCGTTACACTTTGTTAGAGTTTGAAATTCTTTTAGTGCTGCTGAAGAAATCGGGCCAAATTTCCCGTCTGCTGGTGGGTCTAGAAGTTCTAAAGTAATTAGCCGAGACTGAATTTGGGTAGCAAGTTCTTTGTCAGATGCAATGCCCTCTGGAGTGTATTTCAGGTCTTTTGCGAGAATGTCTTGCAGCTTCATGATACTAATGACACTGTAGATGTACTGGACTGACTTCAACACATCGACAGTTTAATCCGGAAATCCTAACTTTCTCGCTTGGCGTTGGTAGCAATTAACTTGAAGTTTTATGGGTACTCAAACAAGCTTTATTCTCAAAGTTTTAATCTTCTCAGCTGGGATTTCAGCGTTGATCAAGTATGGTGGGCCGTATTTACCTGTTGACGCGACCTCAGTTAATGCGCTGATTGCTGTACTGACACCAACTTTAGTCCTGGCGATCGCACTTTGGTTGAGATCCAGGAAACCTGACATCCTCCCTCCCTAACCATTGCTCATTATCCATCTTTATTGGAATCTTCAGAAGATGGGGACTCTAGCCAAGGCATGGTTGAATCTTGAGGGTCTGTCGGTATCGACGCTTCTGACCAAGGCATGGTTGAATCTTGAGGGTCTGTCGGTATTGAGGCTTCCGACCAAGGCATTGTAGCATTCGGAGTATCTTGCAAAGACACAGGGGTAGTAGCTATGTCTTGGATACCCACAGAACTGGTAGAAATGTCAATAGGTATTACTCCTATCCAGGGTTGCAGCGCTTCTAATACCTCTGTAGCTGACTGATAGCGATCGCGAAAATTACTCCGAATCATTTTATTTAATACTGCTGCCAACTCAGGACTAACTTCTGCTTTGTCTTGCCAGAGGATTTCTCCAGTATCATGGTTTTCCGGCAACTGAGAAGGATGTTTAGCCGTCAAAGCTTGAATGGCAATCATCCCTAGGGCATAAATATCACTGTTGAATTTGGGATTACCCGCAGCTTGTTCGCTGGGTGTATAACCTTTAGTCCCAATTCCGACAGTAAGATTAGTTTTTTCATTAACTTCAGTTAGTTGAGTACTGATTTCTTTGACGGCTCCAAAATCGATTAAAACTAGCTTATTATCAGATTTCCGCCTGATCATATTGTCAGGTTTAATATCTCGATGAATTACACCCTGACTGTGAACAAACCCCAATACAGGCAACACATCGCGCAAGATGGCAATAACATTAGCTTCAGGGAGTGATATAACTAATGGCATTTCTTCACTAAGAGGATGACCAATAATTAACTCTTCAACTAGATAAAATTCTTCGCCTTCTTCAAAATAGGCTAGAAGTTGAGGGATTTGATCATGTGTTCCCAGTTTTTCCAAAGTTTCTGCTTCTGTAATAAATAATCGTTTACCAAGTTTCCAGAGGTTGGGATTATTACTAGCTGGTCTAAGTTGTTTGACGACACATCGAGGGTTGCCTGGTCGCAGTGTATCTTCTGCAATATAGGTTTCGCCAAATCCTCCCGATCCAAGAAGTTTAATAATTTGATAGCGTCCACTTAACTTTTGTCCCAATATTTCCTGTTCTCTCTCTTGGAGCAGATCTTGAAGTTCATCGGCTTGAGAGATAATTTCTTGGACGATGGGTGAGGAAGAGTAACGCTTGAGGGTTCGGCGGAGGCGACGTTTACTGAGATGTTCTTTAATCGAGCCAATAGTACCGTAGGAGAGACTACTTAAAGCGATCGCAATTACAGGAGTTGCCGTAGGCAAAATCAGGCGACCATGAACGAAGCACAGATAGCTAATTCCTACCCAAGCGATCGCAATGCCGATGCCCAACCCAATACGAACTGGTCCCTTCTTCAGTCGAGTAATCGCAAATCCTGTTCCCACAACCCCGATGAATACAAACAGTCCACGTTGGGCAGCATTGGGAATTGCCTCTGCAATAGAGCGATTTTCTAGTAGAGTTGCGATCGCATTTGCATGGATTTCCACCCCAGACATACTTTTAGAAAACATAGAAAAGGGGGTGCGGTGCAAATCCTGAGACAGGGTAGCCGTTGGTCCAATTAAGACAATCTTGTCTTTAAAATACTCGCCTCCTTTAAGATAGGTGTTCCAGTTTTCTGGGTCTAGCACATCTGAGAAGGAAACCTGTTCAAAAGTTTGCGGAGGGCCATAAAAGAAAATATTCTCTCCCTTAGGTGGGGAGTACTTCACGCCTGCGGCTTGCAAAGTTGCCTCATCAAAAGAGGGGACTGTCGCGACAAACTCCAAAAATTCCTTAGCTATTTCTGGATGGTTTTGAGACCAAACTATAGGAAACTGGTTCGATAGACGGTGAATTCCTCCATTTGGCTCAATCAGGTAATTAATTGCACCCACAGACATCGGACTGGTTTGAAAGAAGGAATCAGGCTTGATGAGTTGAGTTAAGCTGCCTGGGCGAGTTTGATCGTCTTCGTACAAGGCAGCTAGCGTGACTCGACCGGCATACTCTTGCAGTACCTGTCGCAACTGTTCATCATCTGCTTGACCATAACTACTGGGGGCATCAAATACCACATCCACAGCAACAGACTTCGCCCCTGCTGCCATCAACCGCTTGATCACCCTGGCATAGGCTTCTCGTTTCCAAGGCCAAGTTTGCAGGGGTTCAAAGTCAGCTAGTTTTTGAGGATCAGTTTTATATAACTTCCCTTGATTGAGAGAGTGTTCATCAATCGCTAAAATCACAATGTTGTTTGGGGGCTTAACCGAACCTCTCAGTTGAAAGAAAAACTCCTGGGTTTGTCTTTCCATCGACTGGCCTAGACTCCAATTCGTAGAAGCTGCGATCGCTCCTGAGATTGCCCAGACGCCAAGCAACAAATGACCTAACCAAGTTCGATTAAACCAGCGCCCCAGCAGTCCTGAAGCTTCTGTGTTTGTCTGAGTTTCTGTCTGCTGAGATTGGGTACGAGAGTACTGAGTTTTCCAGGGTCGCCACTTGCGATTGATGGGCATCTTTATAAGAGTGACTCACTATCATACTATTTACGCACCCTTGACAGAATTTCAGGGATTTGAGCTGCTTACTCCCCACTCCCTACTCCCTACTCCCTACGCCGAAGGGCACAAGCATCACGCAGTGGGACAGATATTACGATCCGTATCGCCATAAGTTTGCCGCCAGCTGTCAGCTTGCTGAAATCGGATTCCTGCGGCTTGTGCTGCGGCTTGATCTTCCGGGCGATCGCCTACCATTATTACCTGATCGGACTGATGCAGCCGTATCGCCAATTTCAGCATACCTGGCCCAGGTTTGCGAAACGTTCCAGATTCTCGCTGTTTGCTGTAGTTGTGAACTTCATTACGAGTGACACAAAAGCACTTTTTTCCGCCAAAATCAGGGCAGAAGTAAATCTCCTTCAAATTTGGTAGCAAAGTTAAGGTATATTCTTGCTCTTTGATACAACTTTGCAGAGATTTTTTGCCACTAGCGACACCAGCTTGATTAGTCACACCTACAATTTGCCAACCCATAGCGGCGTAGTATGCGATCGCTTGTTGGGCTTTAGCAATAATTCGTTGGTCGTGTGGATGCTCAATATATTGATGGTCGCCGAGAGGTTCTCGCACTGTACCGTCCATATCAAGTAGTAAGAGTGGCATCTGATTAACTCTGGGAATGATTAGAGGTGGCACGACAACCGAGTGGGTAAGCCGATTTGTAGGTACTAGAGCGCTTACCAAACCAACTATAACGATTATCGCGAACTTGCTCATAAACGCGATCGCCTACCCACTTCATTCCAGGCATAGCCCGGTAAGCCGAGACAAACACATCGCCCATTGGCAAAATACGCCCAATTTCTTCTGCTGCATCACTCCCTTGCCAGCGACGTTCTGATGACTGAGCATCAATCAAAATCATCCCCATCTCGCAGTCTTGAGGCGTTATCCCAAAACTGTCTAAGCCTTCTTCATCCTGCATCGAGATGTAATCAAACAGCTGCCCTTTATCCAAGTTTTCTAGCAGTTGTACTAGGGTGACACAAAGATTGCAGTTGCCGTCGTAAATAACGTGATATTTCATGTCCATCGTGATTTCTTTTGCACAGGCTGTATATCTCTATTTTCAACTATGCCTTGAATGGAATACTTTTATCTTCAGGGAATATGTACATTGAATGTCATTGGGAAGGATGAAGGATGAAGGATGAAGGATGAATGCAGGAATAGCCCCATCAATAAATAATGGTGCTTGAAATATCGAAGATTTCTTTTCTTCGACCTAATTAAATAATGGTGCTTTACCCAAAGTTTTTCATCCCGGACTAACGTCCCGCTTTGCTATCATCCCGGACTAACGTCCCGCTGCGCTATCATCCCAAATCCGAGTTGAATATCCCTTTTATAAATTAGTCCGCGCAGGCGGACTTTGTTTGTGTAGCCGCGACTTCCAGTCGTTCGGTTTAACGGGACTAAAACGAAAATCGAGAAACAATAAAGGTATAGTTTTTGTCTAAATTCCATTATTTCTTGCGTCATAAATTATCCTTCACCCAACGTTTGAAGTCTCTTATCGCTTGACTTCTGCCACCGCTGAGATTTTGCTGAACCGTTCGATTAATCAGTTCAATAATTGGAATGCCAGGAAAATTGGGACTAACATTAGATTCAACATAAATTTCCTCTTGCAGCAAGTTAACTTGCAATCCACGCCGAGTCCATCGCCAAAGTTCCGGTACTCCCAAACGCTGATAATTTTCAAACTGAGTGCGGGAGGTAATATCAATTTCTATTGCTAAATCTGGAGGTGGGTCTACCGTCAAATCTATCATAGTTTTTCCGATAACTGCCTGATGATTCCCAATAAAAAAACATGCATCAGGTTCCACAGCCTGAGTCATTTTTTCACTTTTAAATGTAGTCGAACCCAAGGGTTCAAAACTTATCTGAAGTTCATCTAAAAGAATTCTTACCAATTCGCCAATAGTTTCCTTGTCTTTCTCGTGTTCGGGTAAAGGAACCATAATTTCTAGCCAACCATCACTATAAGAAAGTCTCGCTGCCCGACCTTCTCCCAATTCTTCTAAAATTGTTTCAAACTGCTGCCAGCTAATATTTTTTACTAGTAATTGTTGACCGGGTTGTACGATAATTTGTTCAAGGGTTAGTTGCATAATTTTCAAAAGAAAAACTTAATTTATCCCGTCATAAATCATTTAAAACGGCTATATAAAATTCGCGGTAACTCAATCACAAACTCTGTACCTTGACCAAGCACGGAGTTACAACGTAGTTCTCCCTTGTGTTTCTTTACCACAATAGAGTGAGAAATTGATAAACCTAAACCAGTACCTTTGCCCACAGGTTTGGTAGTAAAGAATGGGTCAAACACTCGCTGTTTAATATGGGGTGAAATCCCAGAGCCATTATCAGCAATGCGAATCAAAACTTTGTCACCAGATTGTTGATTGTTGACTTTTAGAACGGTTGTACAAATTTGAATTTTAGGACTTAGGGAAGAATCCTCTTTTATCCTACTTTCAATAGCATCAATGGCATTACTTAGGATATTCATAAATACCTGATTCATCTCGCCAGGATAGCACTCAACCAAGGGAAGATTGCCGAATTCTTTAATGACTTGAATGGCTGCTCTGTGGGGCTGTTCTCTCAAACGGTTTTGTAAAATCATCAGGGTATTATTAATGCCCTCATGAAGGTCAGCTTCTTTTTGTTCTGATTTATCTAAATGGGAGAAGTTCCGTAGAGATAAAACAATTTCTTGGATGCGCGAGGCTCCCTCTTGCATTGAACCCAGTAATTTTAGAAAGTCTTCTTTGATAAAGTCGAGGTCAAGTGCTTCAATCTCGTTTTGGATTTCCACACAAGGCGTTGGATACTGCTGCTGGTAGAGGGAAATCAAATGAAGTAGATCACGAGCATATGCGATCGCAGGAGCAACATTGCCGTAAATGAAGCTGATCTGATTATTGATTGCATGGGCAACTCCGGCACCCAGTTGACCCAGACCTGCCATTTTTTCCGATTGAACTAGCTGAGTTTGGGTGTTTTTGAGTTCTTGCAGGGCAATTTCTAGCTGTTGGGCTTTTGAGCGTTCTCGCGCTTCTGATTGCCGTAAAGCAGCAATAGCCCGTTGGCGCTGAGCGATTTCGGTTTGGGCTTGTTCGTAGAGTGTGGATTGCTGGATGGCGATCGCTAATTGCACACTCAGTTGTCTGAGGCACTCGATTTCATAATTGTGCCATTGCCTGGAACTACCACAGTGATGGGCAATCAGCAACCCCCATAAGGTTTCTCCTTGCAGGAGAGGAACTATCAAGTTTGCTTTAATCTGCAACCCAGTTAATAAATTAATATGACACTGCTCTAGACCAGAACTATAAATATCATCAATCGCTCGAATGCGACCTTGTTGGTATTGGTAGACGTAGGTTTTGGCAAAGCAGTCGTCTTGAATGTCGAGGCCGAGAAGAGGCATCCAACCTTCACCTACTGATTCGACTTCTATCTCCCCACTCCAATCTGGGTTAAAGCGATAAATCACTGTGCGGTCAGTTTGAAGAAACTGCCGTATTTCCTTGACTGCGGTGGTGAGTACTTTTTTTAGATTAAGAGTACGGCGAATGCGCGATCGCATCACCCCCACTACTTGCTCCCGCAAAACTTGCTGCTGTAGGGAAGCTTCTATGCGTTTTTGCTCACTAATTTCCACCACCACTGCCCCGACACCCGACGGACGACCATCAGCTCCTAAAATCGGGAAGTAAGATGTCATCCAGCAACGCACAATACCAGGATGACTTGGCGTTTCACCGCTCACTTCCATGTTGAGAATCGGTTTTCCTGTGATCAGAACCTGCTGATAAATAGGTTCTAAATGAGGAGCCAAGTCAGGCAAAACTTCACGCAGGGTTTTGCCAATATGGTCGCGCACAGACAGCCCATTGATTTGTGCCAATGGTTGGTTAATTTGTACAAACCGCATCTGGTCATCTAAAACTTTAAGACCGATGGGAGAGGAATCAAAAAAGGCATTTAAGCGAGCCTCCCGTAAGGCTAGTTCTTGTTCTAGAGTTTTGCGATCAGTAATATCTTTATGGGTGCCTGTCATCCGCACTGGTCTACCGGATTCATCCCACTCAAACACTGTGCCACGACTGAGAATCCATCGCCACTCGCCGGATTTTGAGCGCATCCGACATTCCACTTGGTAAATAGGTGTGCGCCTTTCCAGATAAGCATTTAAGGCTTCCATCACCCTGGGCAAATCCTCTGGATGTAACAGCTGCTGCCAAGATAGATGATGGTTCTCTATCTCGTCTACTTCATACCCCAGCATTCTTTTCCACTGCGGATCGAAATAGCTTTGTCCTTGACTAACGTTCCAATCCCATAATCCCAAAGCGCTGCCTTCTAATGCCAACTGCAACCGTTCTTGACCTAGGCGTAGTGCTTCTTCTGAACGCTTACGCTCAGTAATGTCGTGAGCGTAAACATAGATCAAATCTTCCTCAAAAAAGGCTACAGCCCTCCATAAAAACCATCGATAAGAACCATCTTTACAGATATAGCGGTTCTCGAAACTGACAGTTGAAGAACCTCCAGTACGAAGCTTTTGTACTTCGTATTGAGTTGTTTGTTGGTCTTCCGGATGCACCAATTCAATAAAAGGTAGCGCCAGAAGTTCAAAGTTAGTGTAGCCGAGAGTCGTTTCCCAAGCTGGATTCAAGTGCTTGAAATAGCCATCAAAACCAGTAATACAAAGTAGATCGAGAGAGATGGTAAAAAAGCGATCGCGTTCTGGCTCTACCTGTTTTATTTCGGCTTTGCAACCAACTGTTTGTTGAGACTCCTGAGACGATAGCTGAGTAATTCTCTCTCTCTTCCTTTCTCCCCTTCTCCCTCTCTCCCCCTCTCCCCCTCTCCCTCTCTCCCTCTCTCTTCTTTGCTGGCGCTCGATCGCATAACGCAGAGAACGAATCAAAAGCGCACTATCAACTTTACCTTTAACCAAACAATCTTGCACCCCAGCACGAATTAACTGGAGAGCAAATTCTTCGTCATCGTATCCTGTTAGCACGACAATCGCCGGAGAAGCACAAATGCATTCTTGAACTCTGGTAATAGTATCTAGCCCAGTGCTATCAGGAAGTGACAAATCTAATAAAATAGCATCAAAATCTTCTTGATTAAGAGCTTCTATTGCTTCACTAACACGTTGAACATGGGTCAAGGGAACCCTTACTGTCTCAACTTCTGCCAGCATTTCTTGAATCAGTCCTGCCTCGGCTAGGTTGTCGGCAACCAGGAGAACTTTGAAAACAGCGTGGTTGATTGTTGGCTTAAAAACTGATTTCATAGGACTTGTGTTCAAAACTGGCTAAGTGCCAAAGGCCACTATTGAGTTGTAGGAAATTACAGAGATTTACTACTACCTAAGCGACTGGTGTGGGTCAATGTTAGAGCCAATCCAGTTGAATACTCATCTAAAAAATAATAGGTAAGAGGTAATAAGTAATGAACTACCTATTACCTCTTACCAAGAAAGTGCTAACAGTTATTTACCGAAGCCCTTGCCGCGATTGTTGGAAGGCAGACAAACGCACTGTTCAATTTGCGATCGCAATTTGTCATGGTCTAAATTCTGACCAATCAGCACCAATTGATTTTTTTTCTCACCTTTCCACTCATCATCCTCAATTGAGAACCGCTTCCCACTGAGGTGGAAGATGTGACGGTTCGGACTCTCATCAAACCAGAGAATTCCTTTAGCACGGAATACATTTTCAGGCAACTGAGTGTCTAGAAAATGTTGAAACTTCCTGATAGCAAAAGGCTTGTCACTCTGGAAGGAAAGCGAAGTAAACCCATCATTTTCTAAGTGATGAGAGTGATGGTCATGGTCATGGTCATGATCATGGTGGTGATGATCATGATCATGGTCATGATGGTCATGGTGGTGATGATCGTGAGCGTGGTCATGGTCATGATGGTCGTCCAACTCCAGGTATTGAACAGAAGGCTGTGGTCATGATGGTCATGGTCATGCTGATGTTCAGACGACTCGGCTTTGAAATATTGGTCAGACTCAAACAGACCCACGCTGAGAATCAAAGGTAATGGTACTTCAGATTTTGTGGTTCTGAGCATCCGAGCACCCGCTTTGATATCTCGAATCTTAATCTCCAGAGCATCTACATCGCCTTCATCCACCAGGTCTACCTTATTAAGCAGAATGATGTCACCGTAGGCAATCTGGCTATAGGCCGCCTCACTGTTAAATAAATCCAGACTGTAATTTTCACAGTCTACTACCGTGACAATAGAATCGAGACGAGTTAAATCTCGCAGTTCCGTACCCAAAAAGGTGAGTGCTACAGGCAGAGGGTCAGCCAGACCAGTGGTTTCTACCACTAGATAATCTACCTTGTCTTCGCGTTCTAAAATTTTGTATACTGCTTCTGCCAAATCATTATTAATCGTGCAGCAGATACAACCATTATTCAGTTCCACCATATTGTCATCGGTGGTGACAATCAGCTCATTATCGATGCCGATTTCACCAAATTCATTAACCAGAACAGCAGTCTTGAGTCCCTGCTGATTCGTCAAAATATGGTTGAGGAGAGTAGTTTTGCCGCTACCGAGGAAACCTGTAATGATAGTGACTGGCAAGCCATGCTTTGGAGCATCCAGTGCCTCAGATGATGCGGATTGAGTTTGTACTGATTGCATAAGGGGGCTGTCGAACAAGTCAGAATATAAGAGGATAGCGTATAGGTGCGATCAACACCAGCGTGAAGATGATCCTAAGATTCCCGCTATTCTCATTATTGCTTATCAATTTACTGCTAGTTTCACCGTTACTGTGTCATGACCTTCACACTTTACGATACACTGACCCGTCGCAAGGAACCTTTTGAGCCGTTAGAAAGCGGCAAGGTGCAGATGTATTGCTGCGGCATTACGGTGTATGACTATTGCCACCTAGGTCATGCCAGAACTTGCATAGTCTGGGATACGGCGCGTAGATATCTACAATGGCGCGGCTATGACGTTCACTATGTACCAAACTTCACCGATATCGACGACAAGATTCTTAACCGGGCGCGGCAAGAAGGAACCTCCATGGAGGATGTCTCCGAACGCTTTATCAAGGCATATTTTGAGGATATGGCGCGGCTAAATGTCAAAGAAGCAGACGCCTACCCTCGTGCAACACACACCCTCGACGGCATTAAGCAGCTGATTTACGAGTTGGAACAAAAAGACTTCGCCTACCCCGCCTCAGGTGATGTTTACTACGCTGTGCGCCAGTTTCCCGACTACGGCAAACTCTCCGGACGAAGGTTAGAAGACATGCTCGCCGGGGCAAGTGGACGAATAGATGTAGAAGATCCAGAAGCATCTAAGAAGAAAGACCCCTTTGATTTTGCCCTATGGAAAGCCGCAAAACCAGGTGAACCGGCTTGGGAATCACCTTGGGGTGCCGGTCGTCCGGGTTGGCATATTGAATGTTCAGCAATGATTCGGGAGCAACTAGGAGAAACAATTGACATTCACACGGGTGGTTCTGACCTAGTTTTCCCCCACCATGAGAATGAAATCGCCCAATCAGAAGCTGCAACAGGCAAACCCCTGGCTAATTACTGGCTGCATACGGGCATGGTGAAAGTAGAGGGTGAAAAGATGTCCAAGTCTCTGGGCAACTTTATCACCATCCGCGAACTGCTTGACCGACCCGTTGACCCGATGGTAGTACGCCTGTTTGTGTTGATGGCACAGTACCGTAAGCCAGTTGATTTTTCAGATGATGCCCTACAATCGGCTACCAATAGCTGGCACACCCTCAAGGAAGGGCTGCTATTTGGTCATCAGCACGGCAAAAAGCTGGGCTGGCAAGACTCCTCCCAACTCCCGACTCCCAACTCCCTACTCCCGACTGTAATTGAGCGATTTAATCAAGCGGTAGATGATGACTTTAACTTTCCTGGAGGTGTAGCTGTCTTGTTTGAACTTGCCAAGGAGTTGCAGCGCGAGGGGAATATCCTGGTGCATGAGGGGGAAACTAAAACATCCCCTCAAGAGTTAGAGAAGCAGTGGCACACCTTGGTAATGCTGGCGCAGGTGTTCGGTTTGGAAGCACAACCAGAAGAGGCAGTTGAGCCTGTTGATGGTTTAAGTGATGCGAAGATTGAACAGATGATTCAGCAGCGTGTTGAGGCGCGGAAAGCGAAAAACTTTGCAGAGGGCGATCGCATCCGCAACGAACTCGCCTCCTTCGGCATTACCCTAATTGATAAGCCAGGTGGTGTGACTATCTGGCATCGTAATTAATTAGTTGTTGGTTGTTTGTTGTTAGTTGTTGGTTATTTGTATTAGACCTATCTTGAAAGTAGGGAGTAGGGAAACTTTCATGCTGCGTGTTGTGAGCGCCGCTCATGGTGTCTCTTGCATAAATACAAAATCCGACTCTCAAAATATCAATTTAGCGTAGTAAAAATGGACTTTTGCAAGAGGTCTATTTTCTAACAAACAACCAACAACCAACAACAAACAACACTTCTATTGCAGTTTATTCAAAATCCCAGACAGCACCAATAGAAAGACAATTTCGAGCGCATAACTAACATACACACTGGGATTAAAAAGACCTTCCCAGAAATAGCTGTTGCGTTGAGGGATAATACTTCGTCTAAAAGCGCGGTTCCACTCACAAAAGATTGCAGGAGTACGTAAGTTGTATTCTAGAGCTAAAATTCTCTCAATTTCAGCCACACGAGGATAGAAGCCATGCTGATAGTGCTTCCATTGACTTTCCAGAACCCAGAATAATAGAGGAATGCCACAACCAATAATGGGGACTAAACTCTGTTTTTGTTGCAGTGATAGAGCAATAAGAGCGCCAGTCCCAGTAATTCCTAGGGCTTTAATCATCCAGATTTGTTTGTTGTAGTCTTCAATAGTGTTTTGCAGAAAGAAGTATTCTTGCTTGAGCAACTCTAGCTCAAACTCTGGTTTCGGCGTGGACTGAGGGTCAGCGGGAAATAGGCTAGACATTGGACAGTGCAAAGGGTACTGAGATTACGATAGGCCAGAGCATCATAAATAAGTTGCTCAAACGTAGTAGATAGAGGAGACAAGGGAGACAAGGAGGATAAGGGAGAAAAAGTACTATGTACGAACGCAACTTTGTCAGGACTTAGGCAAATTGACCTTTGAACCACCATCTGTAGGGGTGTATAGCTATACGCCCCTACCCTATGTCGTGTCTGTGCGTAAGTCCTGTTTGTCTTAGTCTACAGCTAGATAATGAGCCAAATATTTTTAAAGATGTTATTGAAATGTTTTGTAGGATTCAACTCATCTCTACATCCACCCCCAATCAATTAACTAACAATATCATTATTCATTCCATGGCAGGTTGACAGATTAGACGACATGAGCGAGAAGCGCACAAAGAAGGGATGAAAATTTCTCTTCTTCCCAACTCCCGACTCCCGACTCCCGACTCCCTATTTTCAGATTAGGTATGTTTTGTATGTGTAGAGGCGGTTCAAAACCGCTCTGTTAAGAAAATTTTCAACTGAGCAGATGTTTATATCAGCAGAGATTGATAGTTCTGTTGAGACTTCGTTGTATTTACGGATGACAGGGAATTAAAGGGTGTGGTTTTCTCTAAATATCGTATGTGCCTAACTCCCTACAGTTTCAGGGTTAACTAAGCCTGTAAGTATTCATCAATTGATTACTAAGTTCAAATTTTGATACATCCAACTACATGAGAATTTATGATGAAATTTTTACTCAGTATTTTCACGGAAAACTTATTTATTCCCCATGGGCATTGTTACCTGTGGAAGCCTGGATTAGTAGGATTACACATTGCATCAGATTTGCTGATTGCCCTCGCTTACTACTCCATCCCACTTGCGCTTGTCTACTTTGTGCGAAAGCGACCAGATTTACCGTACTCAGGTCTATTTTTGTTATTTGGCGCGTTTATCGTTTCTTGTGGTACTACCCACATTATGGAGGTGTGGACGCTCTGGCACCCGACTTACTGGCTGTCTGGTTTTCTGAAAGCTTTTACGGCTTTTATTTCAGTGTATACAGCTATACTCATGGTTCCAGTAATTCCCCAGGCATTAGCTTTGCCTTCTCCAGCCCAACTAAAGGTAGCTAACCAGAAACTAGAAGCCGAAATTATTGAACGCAAGCGCGTAGAGGAAAAACTGCGGGAGAGCGATCGCACATTTCGCGCCATCTTTAATAATGCCTTCCAGTTTACCGGGCTACTAACACCAGAGGGCATTGTGCTAGAAGTTAACCAGACAGCACTAGACTTTGGTGGTTTCCAACTCAAAGACATTATTAGTCGTCCGTTTTGGGAGGCGCGGTGGTGGACGATTTCTAGCCAAGCCCAGGAACAGCTAAAAGATGCGATCGCGCAAGCAGCAACAGGCGAGTTTGTCCGTTACGAAGTTGAGTATCTAGGTGCAGACAATACAGTAGCAACGGTTGACTTCTCCCTCAAAGCCGTGAAAGACGATAAGGGGCACGTAGTACTACTAGTTTTTGAAGGTCGCAATATCACACAGCGCAAGCAAGCCGAAGCCGCCGTTGTCAAGCTAAATGCCCAACTAGAAGAACGAGTTAAGGAGCGAACAGCCCAACTTGAGGCCACCAATCAACTCCTGCGAGGGCAAAAACAAGTTCTGGAAATGCTCGCGACGGGTGAATCACTCTCAGATATCCTCAATGTTCTCATCCAAACCATTGAGAAACAGTCCCAGGAGATGCTGTGCTCTATCTTGTTAATCGATGCTGATGAAAAACACCTAATTTATAGTGCAGCGTCCAGTCTCCCAGAAAGCTATAACGCCTGCATTGATGGAATTGCCATTGGTCTTAACGTTGGTTCCTGCGGCACGGCGGCTTATCTCGGTCAACCTGTAATTGTTGCTGACATTGCCATAGACCCCCGATGGGTCGATTTGCGCGACTTCGCCCTGAGTTACGGGCTACGCGCCTGTTGGTCTCATCCCCTATTTTCTAGCCAAGGCAGGTTACTGGGCACATTTGCCATGTACTACCGCGAGCCTCGCCGTCCTAGTCTCAAAGACCTGCAACTGATTGAAACAGCAGCCCACATTGCTGGCATAGCCATTGAACATAAGCAAGTAGAGCAAGAGCGCACTCGTTTAGTTGCCATTTTGGAAGCGTCCATTGACTACATTGGTACAGCTGACCCCCAAGGTAATTCTCTTTGGAATAACGCCCAGATGAAAAAAGTCTTAGGACTCAATTCAACTGCCAATGTGACACAGCAATCTATGAGTGACTACCATCCCCCGTGGGCGTTGGACATCATTCAAAATCAGGGGCTACCGACGGCAATTCGTGAAGGTATTTGGGAGGGTGAAACAGCTCTGTTGCAAACTGATGGGAGGGAAATTCCAGTTTCTCAGACGATTATCGCTCACAAGTCACTCGATGGCAGCTTGGAGTATTTTTCTACAATCATGCACGACCTGAGCAATCGCAAACAAGCTCTTGCGGCGTTGCAGGAAAGTTATAATCTGCTGCAAAGTGTCATCAATGCCGCCTCGGATGCAATCTTCATCAAAAATCTAGAAGGGCGCTACCAGTTGATCAACGTCCCTGGAGCAAGTCTGTTTAATAAACAGCCCTGGGAAATTCTGGGGCAAGACGATACAGCGTTGTTTCCTCCTGAATCAGCCGTCAGAACTCAAGCACATGACCAAAAAATTCTCGCCTCCGGTAAATCCGAAACCTTTGAAGAAACCGCATTAATCCAAGGAGAGTGGCGAACTTATCTCACCACTAAAAGTGTCTATCGTGACCATGAAGGCAATATTCTGGGTTTGGTAGGTTTGGCAAAAGATATTACCCCGCTCAAGCAAATCCAGGCAGCGCTACGTCAAACCAACGAGGAATTAGAACGGCGAGTGCAGGCAAGGACAGCCGCCTTGTTTGAAGCCAATCAACAGCTACAGTGGGAAATCACCGAGCGCAAGCAGGCAGAGCGAAAACGTAAGCAAGCGATCGCAGAATTAGCTCGCTCCAACCAAGAGTTAGAACAATTCGCCTACGTCGCCTCCCACGATTTACGAGAACCACTACGAAAGATCAAGAGTTATACATACTTGCTAGCCAAGCGCTACTCTGGGCAACTTGATGAAAAAGCCGACAAATACATGGCCTACATTACAGACGGTGCCGTAAGAATGCAGGGTCTAATTACCGATTTACTAACCTACTCACGAGTCGGTAAAGGAGAGCTTTCTCTCGAACCCACTGACCTGGAAGCTGTCCTAAATCAAACCTTAACAGATTTAAGTCGTGCCATTGATGAGAGCAATGCATTCATCAGCGTCGGCTTCTTACCAACCGTTAATGCCAACCCCCGACAAATTGGTCAACTATTCCAGAACCTGATTGCTAACGCGCTTAAATTTCATAGCGAAAAACCGCCTCAGATTCAAATTCAGGCAGTGTTGCATAACCAGTTCTGGACGATTTCTGTTCAGGATAACGGCATCGGCATGGAACCACAAAACACTGAGCGCATATTTGTGATTTTTCAGCGTCTACATACGAGACAGGAGTACCAAGGCACAGGCATTGGCTTAGCTATCTGCAAAAAGATTGTAGAACGCCACGGCGGACAGATTTGGGTTGAGTCTGAGCTAGGACGAGGTACTACTTTCTTTTTCACACTTCCAGTTGGGTAGAAAGTAGGGAGTAGGGAGTAGGGAGTAGGGGAGTCTCTGAGTCAGGATGAGGGATGAGGGATGAGGGATGAGGGATGAGGGATGAGGGATGAGGGATGA
>DALYIW010000150.1:0-6517 GCA_031970155.1 Coleofasciculaceae cyanobacterium CTOTU46601
GCTTTCCTTTCGCTTTTTTGAGGATTTTTCAACGGCTTGTGAGAAATCCGGGTTATAGCCGTCAACCTTTTACTCTGGCTCATGAGTTGGCTCATGGGCTTTATCACTACGATCGCCCAAGTATCTTGTGTAGGGCGAATGACTTCCGTCAATTAGAGCAGTTCGCCGAGCGGTTTGCTTCCCACTTTTTAATTCCCTATGAGGCACTGCATGAAAGGTTACGCCAGTTAGGGATCAAATCTGTGACTAGCCCTGAAGAACTAGTCCACTTAGCACGCTACTTCAGGGTGAGTTTTGGGGCTATGAAGCGCCGTTTAGAATGGGAGCGCCGACTGAATGCGAACAGTAGTATGCTTGATGAGGTTAAGCCAGTCAAACTTGCACTTACTCTGGGTTATCGTCCGCTGCGCTATGAATTCGGCGCACGTCCGTGGCCTCCTGAGGAACGGTTGCCCCGTATCTTCCTTGAATTAGTTAATCGGGCTCTACAACAAGAGAAAATTTCTCTACGGCGTGCCGCAGAAATGCTTTGCATCAGTGATATCGAAATGGAGGAACGACTCAACTTTACAGACGCTGTTATAGGATGATTTGGCAGTAGATAAATCGTGTTGAGATAAACCTCGGATGATTCACCTGATACGCGATCGCTCCCGTGCTTATGAGTTAGTCGGCTCCAGTGGCGTTGAGGTAATCTTCCAGAGTTCTGTCACAACATGAAGACCTAAATGTTCTTGAAACTCTGCAACCAACGGCAAGGGAAGCAGCAAATGGTTGCCCTGCTCTTCAATCAGGTTTAGACCTGGTGTGACCAGAGGAATCAAGGTGCCAAGGCTCTGGCCCTTAGACGAACCAGAGAGCTTGACTGTCTGCCACCTGATAAATAGCTTTCCGCCGAGTACCTCCGGAGTGCTCGCCCGCCTGCACTTAAAGCACCACATCCCCTACGGTTTGCATGGCAGCTTCACGCAATTGGTCTGATGAAGTGGTGAGTGGCATTGATAGCTAGATTAATAAGCGATCACACTCTCAGATGGTGGTTGATTGGATGAGGTGTGATCGGTTTGGTTGCCAATCTACGTTAGGAGAGTAGTTGAACCCCCTACTTCACCGCCTGTAAGGGCTTCCAACTATCTAGGGATTCTCGAATAGAAGTCAACTCACTTAGATACTCATTCAGTGCTACTTTCTGAACTTCAAGTTTTGCACGAATCTGATCAGCTTCAGCTTCCTTCGTCTCCCGATCCCTCAATAAGCGGTCAAGCTCATCTTGAAATCTTTTGATGTAGTCATTGATCTGTTTTTCTGCATTTTTAAAGTCGTCTTCAATCTGTCTTTTAATTACTCGCTGTAGAAGCTCTCGGCTTCCATCTGCCTGTCTGTCTATCTTCTGCTTGATATCCTGTGCGGTCTGGCGTAAATCAACCTCATAAAAGGAACGTTGCTGTTCAACCTCAACGTCTTTCTCATAGGTGATTCTAGATTGATAATGTTCTTCTTTTTCACAAAAACCGCGTGATACTCCCTCTTTTTTGGCTTCTTTCTTCTCCTTCTTTTTATATACCTCCTGTTGGAATTGAATTTGTGCATCGATTCCGGCAAATTCAAAACTCGGAAACTGAATTGGATTAACATTGATATCAACATTTAAAGCTTCACCAATATAGTTCGAGAGTTCATCAGATATCTTTTGGATCTCTGCTTGAATTTCCTGAACTAACTGTGTTCTGATTAATGTTCCGTCTCTTACAAGCTTATCTTGTGTATCTATCCACCAATTCTGAATATGGGGAGTACAAAAATCATTGATAGTACGTCCAATCTCTTGAGCCTCTTTTTCAGAGTCTGCCCTGATTTTATATGGATCAGTAATCTTAGACTGAGCCGATATAGGGCTATCAAAGGGTACTGGAGTAACTCGCCTTAAGGCTTCTACTAGAGGACGTTGCACTCTGAAAGAGAATGAAAAACCACCCAAGAGAGGAATAGCATTAGGTACAGTCATAGCCAGACTCACATCATCGCTGGGAATATCTGCTTGTGGAAGTAGTTCAACCCTCTCCTGAATATCAGCTTTCGTGGGTTTACCAGATCTAGACTGGACAAATCGCTCAATTTCATCTTGGATCTGCTGTTTAGCACCCTCAGCAAATCGGTTTATACCTTGGGTAAATCGACTGGTTAATATTTGTTCTTGTTCTTTTACAGACTTGTTTACATCTTCAACTCTTCCTTTGGCAGATTCAGCTCGGCTACGGTACTCTTCAACCTTTGTCTTGAGAGAATTTATTTCTATCTCCCAACCTTTAATCTGCAAGTTCAGAGAATCTTCAGTTGCCTTTGCTACCTTATCAAGTTTAGCCAAAACATCATTCAAAAGATTCCATCCAGAATTCTGAATAATGGTTTGAATGACTGTATTCTCAACAATAGGGATTTGGCTATCTTTCAGAGCTTGTGGTGCAATCTTTCGAGGTGCAGGCGTGATGAGGTCGCCCTCTTCATTTTCTGTGGCATACCTGGCGCTAAAAAACCTTTTGAAGTCCTTGAGCTGGCTATCTGCTGCTGTGCCTTGCTGGATTAGCTTCGCTAATAGTCCTTGCCATGCGCTTACAGGATAAACAATTGGCTCCGGAATTCCGAAACTAATCAAAGTATTCTTCAAGTCTCCAATCACATCTTCAATTTCGCGATCCTTCTCTGATTTGCGGTCAACTTTGTTGAGGATAAAGTAAATTTTCCCGGTGTTCTCTGCCGTTGCTCTATTAAATCTTGCAGCAACTCTGAATTAGTGTTGTCCTTAAACGAGGAGTAATCTAAAACAAACAAAATTGCATTGCAGGTGCGTAGAGCTTCTAAGGCAGTCTGTTTCAGTGCAACTGTGTTGAAGCCGACAGATTCCCATTCGTTCGGACCCGGTGTGTCAACTAAGGTGAAGCCAGTCAGGGATGAGTATTTGCTTATTGCCTCAATGGAATGCCACAGTTCAAAGCGTGTAGTGTTGTCAGAGTTATTATTTTCCCGAATCTGGTGGGTACGCTCAAGGAAATCTTGCCGAATCTTCCCAGAGTCACCCTCAGAAATTAGAATCGGCTGTCTTTGTCCCTGTCGATACTCCAAAAGTCTGGGTACTTGTCCAGCCTTCAAGAGGCGGACATCAGTACGGCAAACAGTACAGGCTTCTGATTCACTGGCTAAAATATCCGCACCAATCATGGCATTGAGGAAGGTACTCTTACCTGCCTTCATTGCAGCAATGACGGCAACTTGATACTTTTGCTCTTGCAAAGCCTCTAGAGCTTTGTGGAGTTCATCTTCAATACCGTGCAATCCCTCGCTATTATTTCCCTCACTGCGACGCCCCTCTTCAATCTCTTGAAGGTACTGCAAAAGTCGTGTACCAGTGCTATGGATGCTTTCGTATGTTTCTTGGAACTGCTCAGAAGACATTCTGTAATGACCTTTCAGGAAAGTAGCTAAATCAGCAACAGCCTAGCCGAACAAAACAAACAATGAAAAGGGTGATTCCGCTGATAGGCGAAAAGCGATCGCTTCTTACATTTTTGATGCCTCCATGACGCTGTTTGGTAGAAAA
Source organism: Coleofasciculaceae cyanobacterium CTOTU46601 (assembly GCA_031970155.1). GTDB lineage: Bacteria > Cyanobacteriota > Cyanobacteriia > Cyanobacteriales > Coleofasciculaceae > DALYIW01. The sequence goes on from DALYIW010000150.1 coordinate 3,596, forward strand.
TACCCCCGCGCTGTCTCCTTCAAAGTCCTCCTTTGAGGAATATGCATAACTGGGTACACCAGGGCGTCCGACTTGACGAGCCTCTTGAAGAGAATACTTATATTTCATGGACTGATAATTCTTGCTCTCACAAGAGTTGAAAATGCTGTGCCAACAGACGTATTGGAAGTATTTTGCGAAGTGAGGCAGAGGTGTTCAAGTCGGTGATGCGCTACACGCTGATTAAGCTGTTGGTATTTTGTCCGATAAGGCAGCGGGAAATTTGGGAACTGGAACTGGGGCGAACGCTCAAGAGGGAGGAGTTTGGGTATGTTATCAGGTTGTCTCCAGAGGATCACAAAACGGGTTCGGCAACTGGGTTAAGCCGAGAGTTTCTCTTGCCAGAAGTGCTGACGGCTACTTTGGATGAGTGGCTCAATGTCTGGCGCGTGCGGGTGACAACAAATTATCAGTTGGTTTTCATCTCGTTGGGTTCAAAACGGCACTCAGAACTGATTGGTCAGCCCTTGCTTGAGTGAAAATGCTCTGTGTTCCCTGGTAAAAACGACAATGAGGCGAGCCACCAACGTTTTGTTTGGCACTCCCCTATCAATAACGCCCCACGATTTTAGAAGGATAGCCATAACGCGCACTCGCTGCGGGAAGCGGATGAAATCTATAACTACATGACTCCCATAGAGAAGACGAAAAAAGCGCTTAACTGGTGGCAGCCTTCTCCCGATTAGTGCTTAACCTAGAGGAGTCACGCTCTTATAGTTTGCTAGCATCTTTCCAGCGATCGCAATAAACTGAGAACAGCATGAGCCGTTTTGATGTCGAGACTGGCAACAGGTTCATCAGCTAAAATTAAACACGCTCGTTGGGTCAATGCACGAGCGATCGCCACTCGCTGTTGTTGACCTCCCGAAAGGCGATCGGCACGTTGAAATGCTACATCCAGCAGTTGCACTCGCTCTAACGCCGCCATCCCTTCCTTCAGTAAACTATGGGGAAAATGCCCCAACCAACAGCGCCATAATGGTAATTCCTGCAAGCGTCCTCCCAGACAATTTTCTAAAGCACTGCGACGGCGAACTAAGTTAAATTGTTGAGCGATCGTGGCAATTTGAGCGCGAGCTTGTTGTAATTCCTTGGCTGAACAGGTTGTCAAGTCTTGTCCTTGAAACCACAGATGCCCCTTATCCGGTTCGAGAAGTTGAAGAATGCAACGCAGGAGTGTCGTTTTCCCCGCACCACTCGATCCTAGAATCACCGTAAAGGTATGCGGCTCAATCTCAAAGCTGATTTGTAGCGATTTGAGGATGCTTTTCGGTACATAAGGCGTTAGTACATCAGTCTTGCAGTTCGGATGTCTAAGAAAGCGTGGAGTAACATAAATCATGGGCTGGTAAATTTAGCTATCGATGCTTGGTGTTGATTTTTCTCCCTATTTAAAGTTTGTTTGTACCACCCCTCGTTACCAGGAGACATTATCCCGGTACACGGTGACGGATGCGATTCATTTGGTGTTGGAAGCGCAAACGGTAGTGCGGGAGGAAGCAGGGGGCAGGGAGAGAGAGGAACCAAGGCAGCAGGTTGAGCCATTTCCTGTGTTAGAGAGGTTGCGGAAATATGCGGCAACTCATCATGTGTTGCTGTCGGGCAAACCGGGTTCGGGGAAATCGACGACGCTGAAGCGGTTGTTGTGGGAGATGGCAGAGGCGGCGCAGGAAGATGATGAGCAACCGATTCCGGTGTTGGTGCAGCTAAAGAGCGATCGCTCTGTTTTGAAATCTATTCAAGATGAATTTGAGAAGGGGGATCTTGATTGCGAGGTTAATGAGAAAGATATCAAGCGGCTGCTGCGAAAAAAGCGGCTATCCCTGTTGTTGGATGGGGTGAATGAAATCCCGTCGGAAGAGTTGTGGCGAGAATTGCAGCAGTTTCGGGAGGATAATCCCCATACGCCGATGATTTTCACGACGCGGGATTTGGCGGTGAGGGGCGATCTGGGGATTGAAAAGAAGCTGGAAATGCGCTCCCTCACGGATATTCAACTGCGGGAGTTTGTGGGGAAGTATTTGCCCGATTATGGGGAGGTGTTGCTAGGGCAATTAAAGGATCGATTGCGGGAGGTGGCAGAAACTCCCCTGCTGCTGAAGATGCTGTGTGAGGTGTTCGATCCGCAAACGCAGCAGATACCTAAGAGTAAGGGGGAGTTGTTTCGGGCATTTGACCGGAAGTATAACCAGCATAAGCAAAATCCGCCCGTTTCAGGAGATTTTCGGCGGTTTCAGTCGGAGGTTTTGCAGCATCTGGCGTTCGAGATGGTGCGGGGGGATGCCGAGAAGCCAACAGAGACGTGGTTGACGATTGCCCGTAGTAAAGCAGAGGGGATTTTGGAAGCTTGGTTGGGCAAGCGTGGGGTAGCTGATGCAGCGACGAAGGCAAAGGAATGGTTAGAGGATTTACTGGAACATCATTTACTGCAAGTAGCGGCAGGACAGAGGCAGATTGAGTTTCATCACCAGTTGTTTCAGGAATATTATGCGGCAGAAGCGTTGTTGGCAAGGGTTGAGAATCGGCATCCGGATGTGGTGGATGATGGGCGGTTGCAGCATTTCTATTTGAATTATCTGAAATGGACGGAACCTGTAGCGCTGATGTTGGGGTTGTTGGAGGATGAGGCGCAGGCGGTGCGGGTGGTGCGGTTGGCGCTGGAGGTGGATTTACAGTTGGGGGCGAGGTTGGCGGGGGAGGTGAAGCGGGAGTTTCAGCCGCAAACGGTTGGGTTAGTGATGGGGTTAGAGATTCCGGAAATAGTTAAGGTTAGGCTTTTAGGGATTACTCGTTCTGAATGTGGTGTTCCCACCTTATGTCATGCCTTAGATGATCAAGACTCTTCTGTTCGTTGGGGTGCGGCTGATGCTTTAGGAGATATCG
>DALYIW010000150.1:6527-9765 GCA_031970155.1 Coleofasciculaceae cyanobacterium CTOTU46601
ATTTCAGATCTTCCCATAAGTATGGAGAGCTATGTAGGCTTGTTGGAGCTCCACAACCTGAAGTTCGCTGGAAAGCTATTTTTGACTTAGAGAAATATGGAAGAGTAGAGTATATTCCAATATTGTTGAATCTGATTGATAGCTCAGATCCTGATGTACGTTGGAGTACAGCTCATGGGTTATTTCTTGTTGGTGACTGTAGTGCGACTTCAGGATTACTGAGACTTCTACAAGATGTCAGTGATGATGTTAGAAAAACTGCTGGGGCAGCATTAGGAAAAATTCGTGATAAAAGCTCTATAGACGGTCTAATTGATTTCCTTAAAAAGCCAAGTAATGATATAGATAGAGCTGATGAATTGCGTAGGTGCGGAGCTTCCGCACTTGTCAAGATTGGTAGCCAAAGAGCTGTCAATTCTTTGCTTTCTCTTCTTGAAAATTCAGATGAAAGTGTTCGTTGGTATGCAGTGGATGCACTAGGTGACATTGGAGATAAAGATGCGGTCATAGGTCTTATCAAGAGATTACGAGATTGCAGCAGCAAAATTCGTAGTAAAGCAGCCTACACACTTGGTTTCATAGCTGATGAGGCTGTTGTTCCAGAATTGATTAGTTATCTTCAATGGGTTTCAGAAACATCTGATGATGAATGCTGGAGTGTAATAGATGCGTTGGGAGAAATCGGCAGTAAAAAGGCAATTCCGGAATTGCATCGTTTTTTAGCGAAATCAAATGGCTACCTTAAAGAAAAAGCTATTTTTGCCTTGGGAAAAATTGGTGATGAAAGCGTAATCCCAGATCTTATCCATATTCTTAAAACGTCTAGTTTAGATAGTAAAGGAACAGCAATTGAAATACTAAGGAAAATGCAAGCAGAGCCTGCAATTCCATACTTTCTTGGCATTCTTGAGAATGAGCCATATGTGCGAAGCCGCAATGATATTGCAGGTGTCTTGGGAGGCTTCCAGAGAGAGCGTGCTGCCCACATCCTCCCCAACCTTCTTGCCCTAATTCCGACTGAATCAGGACAATACGCCCTTCGCGCAATTTTCGGGATTCAACAAAACTGCCAGTTCTACAACTACGAAATTTTCCGCAAGCAGCTCCCCCCAGTCGTCAGCCCTCAGCCATCAGGAGCAAGCCAACACCCTTTCATACTCTATGACTTCCCGAATGCAACCACAGTCAAAGTCTTTGAGCATGTAGATACCTACATTACCAAAACTGAAAACCCTGATTACTAATTTAAGGAGAACTCAAAATGGCTGAAGCCTCAAAGTACAACTTACCAAGCGTTCAAAAATTACAAGTCTTCGAGCAAGTCAATACCTACATCGAAAACAACAATCCATCTGAATCCAGAAAATCAGAAGCCTTAAACAACATCTCTCAACTCTTAGAAAACCTCCATCAACAACACCCCCAAGCCTCAGACGCCGAAATCCTCGACATCATCACCAGAGGCTTTGAAATTATGCCCCAAAACAACCCGAAACAATGGCAACGCTGGCAAGATACATTGAGTGTTGTTTTTGCAGGAGGTATCGAAGCCGTCAAAGTGTTCTTTCCTGCCGCAGGTATTCCCATCGAAGTCGGCAAGCGACTGTATGAAATTTACGATCGCAACCGCAAACAACTCCCCAGCAGCTAAAATGATCGCCTAGAAGCAAAACCATCATGAAAACGAAGATTGTCCCTACCATTAATGAACTGAAGGGATACATAATTTGCCAGAAAACTACCTTGACGACAGCTAAATCCGTACAAAAGCGATCGCACTTTCCCAATTAACCGTCTGATGCAGCAACGAGCGGATGAATAGCTCTTTTACAACACGGATTTCTTCTTTTGTGAGGTTCTTCGCCAAATGCGCCGCATAAGAAGGTCTATTTGTTGCAGAAGCAGTAGCGAACCAGCGATCAATTAAAGCTGGTGTAATATGCAATTGGGTGAGCGATCGCTCTTCATCCACTTCAACCCCCAACCCCACTGACTCAAAGGCAACCCGTAGCTCAGCCGTATCCCAGTTCACCATCGGGTCTAACTTGTCGCTGTAAATCGCCTCTTCCGCTGCCACTAATCGCTGGTACAAATCCACATCTAACTTCGACTTTTCAAGTAAACGATAAAGCCGTTGCGTGTGGCGTGGTACCGTCTCGGCTAGTATCAAGACTCCCGATTGTTGCAGCAATTGAGCTAACAGTTTAGCTGCTGCTCCTTTTTCCGGTTCGTGGATAAGTGCATTGCGCCCGATGATGCAGTCAAACCGAATATCGGGGACTTGCGTGGCTAAGACTTCTGGTAACTCGGTCAAGGTAGCACTCAACACCAAAGGACGCTTGAGGAGAGGAAGTGCTGATACTTGTTCTTGTAGAGCAACAGCTTCAGCAGATGTCCGAGTACAGGCATAAACTCCACCTTCGGGTACCCGACGCAACGCTTCAAAGGTGAGTAAACCACTCCCGGCATTCAAGTCTAAAACAACATGGTGGCGCTGAAGTTGAGCTAGTGTAAAAATGCGATCACGTATGCCTGCAAGTTGCTCACCCACCTGACTCAATGTCCGTTGCAACCAACGGTCAACTGTGCGGTCAGTTGGCCCTGTTGTTAGCACTTCAACAGGTGAGACAAAAACACCCTCTGCCACCGCTTCCAACTGCGCTTCCCGATGACGCGCCACCTGCGTCTTAATTTCTCCTTCAAACCCCTGGGTTGAAGGTTGATAGAACACTTGTCCTTGCAAACTGCTAGGCAAATACTGTTGAGCCACCCAATGATCGCGGTAAGCATGAGGATAAAGATAACCGGCTCCATGCCCCAACCCTTTCTTGTCCCGGTTGGCATCCTTGAGGTGATTGGGTACCTCTGCCTCCCGTTCCTTCTCCACCACGGCTAGAGCATCGAAAAAGCCCATGACGCTGTTCGATTTGGGAGCGTTGGCGAGATAAAGCGTGGCTTGAGCCAAGTGATAGCGTCCTTCCGGCATCCCCACCCACTCAAAGGCACTCGCGCAGGCATTAACGACTACTACGGCATTGGGGTCAGCCAGTCCCACATCTTCACTGGCTAAAATTAACATGCGCCGGAAAATGAAGCGAGGGTCTTCCCCGGCATAAACCATTTTTGCTAACCAGTATAAAGCGGCATCCGGGTCAGAACCGCGCAAACTTTTGATAAAGGCACTAATCGTATCGAAGTGGGAGTCTCCCTCTTTGTCATAGAGCACGGCCCTTTGCTG
>DALYIW010000150.1:9775-17286 GCA_031970155.1 Coleofasciculaceae cyanobacterium CTOTU46601
ATGGATTCCTCTGCCACAGCCAGCGTAACGCGAACAGTTCCGGTTTCGTCGGGGGGTGTGGTTTCGACTGCCAGTTCCAAAGCATTGAGTAAGGAACGGGCATCACCGTTGGCGACATTAACGAGGTGTGCGATCGCATCTGGCTCTACTATTACAGATAGCTGACCATATCCGCGTTCCGGGTCAGTTAGTGCCTGTTCGAGGACGCGACGCAAATCTGCTTCATCGAGAAGCTTGAGCTGAAAGATACGCGATCGGCTCACTAAAGCTTTGTTAACTTCAAAGTAAGGATTTTCTGTCGTCGCACCAATTAGAATAACCGTCCCATTTTCAACCCAAGGGAGCATTGCATCTTGCTGCGACTTATTGAAGCGGTGAACCTCGTCTACAAACAGGATAGTGCGCTGAGAGTGTTCCTTTTGGCGTTTTTGAGCGGTAGAAATTGCCTCCCGAATCTCTTTTACCCCAGACAGAACAGCATTAATCGCAATGAAGTGAGCGCGGGTGGTGTTAGCGATAATCCGAGCAAGAGTAGTTTTCCCCGTGCCAGGTGGACCAAAAAAGATAAGAGAAGAAAGCTGATCGGCTTGAATCGCACGACGCAACAGGCGTCCTGGGCCAATAATGTGATCTTGCCCGATAAATTCATCGAGGGTGCGAGGACGCATCCTGGCAGCGAGGGGTTCCTCGTTGTCCGCTGATTGTTGGCGCTTCTTGTCGAACAAGTCCGTTTTCACCCGAAAAGCAAATTGGCATTTGCCAGTATAAGGCAACCCTTCACCAGCTAAAAATCATTAAAGCCAAGTTTAAATGTGCAGTTTTGCTACGTGTCCTGTCGCCAGGACACAGCACATTTTAGTTTAATCTAGTACGTTGTTAAATTCCAGTCGGCTGGAATTTAACAAGAGCCGGGGCGATCGCTGATTTCTCTACGCAGTTTGGACGCAACGTCGTTAACTGCCTGTTGCCCATTTCTCCATGAGAGATACCCCACCAACCCTACCGCCCCAACGATTTGCAGAACAAAGGGGACAATGAGGACGGTTCGCAGGGTAGCCTTGCCAGAAACTTTAGCAACGACACGATTGAGAGACTGGATTAGCATGGGAAGTTGTTCTTGTCTGCGCCTGTGGCTCTGGAGAGAGCTTTCAGAAAGTTGAGCATAGAGACTAACCGGAAGTCATCGGCATTCCAACTCGTTGCTCCTTGTCAGTCTCTTGCTTGTCCGCATGATATACAGCCAGTTGGCTTTATTGAGTAATGTTAAGCCTTTGAATTACCGAAATGCAGGGTTTCACAGACATTTTTCAAGTCCGTAATTGGGACAAGATTCTAGTGCTTACGCGATTAGCTACCTCACAACTGGTGATTTGCGTACTCAGCTTATCAGTCATCACAGCGATTAGCTTCGCTAGTGCCGTAGGCAATCGCTAAAAAGCGAGTGCCAGCCTCCGGCTATCGGATGCTGGCACTCGAAGATTCTTAATCTGATTTATTAATGTTTAGGGTCTTTAAATTGGCTGACCCCATTTGAAGTTATATGAAGTTTTTATCAGAAAAAGTCAGCTTTTCCTGATTATTTTAGATTTTCTTTATATTTTTCTCCTACCTTGGATAGAAGCAGACTTACCCTAGTAGCGTTCTTTTCTGCTCTCGATAAAGAGAGTGCAGAACTTCTACACTCCCTCCTTTGCCCTATTGCCCTTTCTCAACTCGTACCGTAGTAGCGTTCCGAGACAGAGAAATCTCTACTCGTACACCCTCCGGCAGGAGCCACTGAACCTCTCGCTCCAACACCAGGCGATCGCCTGCTCACATTTCATCAACACCTCACAAATAGGGGGTAACACCCCTCATCCCTAAGCGTAATAATAAGGTCAGTAGATGCACCCTGATGATCGAGAGAGCCGCCAAACGTGACTCTCTTATTTTTTCAGGTTAGCTTCGATAAGGTGTATCTTGGCATTTCTGCTATGCCGGGAAGATTGTCAATGCTGACACGCTCTTGGGTTATAAAGAACTATTGCTTCTAAAGCAAGTGTACGTGTCTGAAGTTGGCGTTATGTAGAGGTACCCTCACGGGTACTGCCAAAATCCAGGAGCATTTGCGAAACTTTCAATAAGCTTAGTGCTTAAGCTTGATTAAGCTTACTGTGATGCTGAAATGTTCTCGATGTTGTTAACTAGAACCTTTAACTTACTAAACTTCTTCTTTATTTTTAACAGGGTATCGACATTTAGGCGCTGTCAAAATAATGGCTAAGGTACCGCAGATATAGCCCCTATTTTAATAATAATCTGCCCCTATCCCATTACATCTTTATTCCCTAATTAGAGGATGTTCCGATGCGGTTTAAGTCGATTCAGGTTGGTGGTTATCGAATCTTTGCTGTTACAGGCACGAATTCAGTCTCGTTTGCGATCGACTTTACCAAAGCCAAAACACAAGGGTTGCTAGGATTTGCAGTTGAACGTCATGATAAAGAAGAAGACGAACAATATTTCCTGTATGGGTTTAAATTTTTCAGATCTGTCTTTGCTGTACCGACTCCCGATATTCTTGTTTCAACAAGAGATCATCCAGTGCAAAGTTTTGTTTATGATGATTTCACAGCGAAGCCGGGACGAACCTATACCTATTACTTTTATCCAATCAAGGGAAAGCCCAAAAACCTAGATCGTTCTGCTGAGCCTATTCCAATCACCATCGAGACAGAACCTGCATTCTCTAAGCTCGAACACGACATCTTCTTCAATCGAGGTGTAGCCAGCAGTCAGGCATATCAACGGCGCTTTGGTAATCGAAGTCCAGAACAACTTAGAAAAGCCGGTGAGGCACAGAAAGCTAAAGATGCCCTGGATTGGCTCAGTCGCGATCTTGATGATGCCATGCTACGTTTTATTGACCAGGCAGAAACAGGCGATACCTTGCTAGGCTGTTTTTACGAGTTCCGATATGAGCCTGTTATTGAAGCCTTGCGTGCCGCTGTGGAGCGAAAGGTTACCTTAAAACTCATTGTTGATGCTAAGGAAAATCAAACGTCTGATAAGAAGGCGTTTCCCAGAGAGGAGAATCTCCAGCAAATTAAACAGGCTGGTCTGAAGATTGGCACACAAGTACTGTTGCGGGAAGCTCGCAAGAACGAAATCCAGCACAATAAATTCATGGTTCTATTGAAAGGGTCAAGTAAAGACCCTAGTGCAGTTTGGACGGGTTCCACCAATCTGTCTATCGGTGGCATTCACGGTCAAACAAATGTCGGACACTGGATTCGCAATGCTGATGTTGCTGCCAAATTCAAATCTTACTGGGATCTACTGGCTGATGATCCAGGTGCTCAAATAGGCGATACTCCAGCCGAAACTCGCCGCAAGAATAACCAGTTACGGCAAGCTGTAGCGGCAATTGATGCTTCTCCTTCTGAGTGGCGAGATTTCCCAACAGGAGTTACACCAATTTTCAGTCCACGAGCCGGTCTGAAGATTTTAGAAATGTATGCCAACTTACTGGATGAAGCTGAGAGCTTGGCTTGCATTACTTTAGCGTTTGGTGTTAACAAGTTATTTAAGGAGCGATTGATTGATAATACGCACCGTAATGCACTTACGTTTTTCTTACTTGAACGAGAAGACAAGCCCGATAAAGATAACCCAGACACATTTATCCGCTTATCTGCCCAAAATAATACATACATGGCTTTTGGCTCATACTTAAAAGAGCCAATCCACCAATGGGCTAAAGAAGCTAGCGCGAAGATACTCGGTCTAAATCAGCATGTCAGCTTCATCCACTCGAAATTTCTGTTAAAAGATCCACTGGGCGATGATCCAATTGTGGTTACGGGTTCAGCAAATTTTTCGGCAGCTTCTACCAATGACAACGATGAAAACATGGTGGTGATCCGAGGAAATCAGCGGGTTGCAGACATTTATTTTACCGAATTCAATCGGCTATTTTCTCATTACTATTTCCGCTCTGTCCAATCTCGACTTAATCAAAGCGATCGCCCCAAAAACACTCCCAGCCTCTTTCTTGAAGAGAGCGATCAGTGGCTGGATAAGTATTCCCTAGTAAGCCTTAAGCGTAAACGAGTAGAGGTGTTTGTAAAGATGGCAGATGCACAAACATTGAGTGTGTAATAAAGGAACAATTCAATCAGCGTCCAGTGCAACGTTTCGTAATTTTGAAATTCTTACAAAGGAAGTCAGACATGGACATTTATCAGCAAATCTGGGATGCCGACCAAACTGGTAGTGGCGTTAAACCCATTCTTGATAGTCAAGATGGTGATTCAGGACAAGGATACGTCAAGGTGGCAGCGGTAGCGACGGGTGAACGAGACTTTAAGGTACTGCCAGATGTCCAAATTCCAGCATCAAAAATGCGGACTTACGACCTCGTCCGGGCATTATTTGACAACTATGCCCTTGACGAAGCAGACCCTGAAGTTGAGACACCTCAAGAGCGCGAGGAGGTACACAACCTTTTGTCTGCAATTGTTGACTCGGCACCGATGCAAGTCGCTCGACGATATGTAGAAGAAGCCACAAACACTGTCGTTACAAGCCAGCGTTGGTATTCGACGTTGCTAGAACTTTGGTTCCGGCGTTTCTCCCAAGGTGGCGACCCCGAATTGTCTGGATTTGAGCATGTCTTTGTCGGTGAGCAAGAGGGCGCAAAGGTACAAGGCTATCACTTTTGGTATAAATACTATCTAGATGATGGTCTTGCCTCCACCATAGACCGTCACCGTTTACCTGGTTTCAAAGATGATCGTATCGTTTACCTGCGGGGTAGATATGGCAATGGTCAGGAGAACTTTCCTGAATCGGTCACTATTTCCTTTCAATGGGATGCCCCAGATTATGACCGTGGAGCCACTCGTCCTCTAACTAAACCAATAGGCGGTTTTTTTGTTGGATGCAGTGTTGAAGGACTCATGGCGATCGGGACAGTCCGTGCTCATCTAGGCGCACGGGCACCGAAAGAAGCTGTGATCAATGGGGCTCGATACAGTCTGGACCTGCACAGAAGTGACAACAATCAAAATATTCGGACATTTTTTCCGAGATATTTGGGACCAGCAGGAGACAATACAAATGCTTCCTCAGGAGGGACAACACGCCCAGATGTTGAACAGCCACCCATTCCAATTACTGTAGATAGCCCAGTGAGGATTATTGCGGCGCTGGTCAATCCTTTAGGAGACGATGAAGGGAAAGAGACGGTGACTTTGATTAACACTGGGTCAGCTAACGTTTCACTTGAGGGCTGGTTTCTGTTGGATGCGATGAACAACCGATATGTATTATCAGACCAATCCAACGTAATGTCTCCTGCCGCTACAACCACCATCACCTTGCCTAAAAACTCAATTCAATTATCAAACAAAGGCGGTGAGATTCGTTTGCTAAACCGTGACGGCAAAGTAGTGCATAGAGTTAGTTACACCAAAGTACAAGCTCAAGAGCAAGGGCGTACCCTTATTTTCTAGAGAGAGTTAAGGGAGCTAGCCTCATGTCCTGCCAATAAAAACTTGGCTGGCTTCCCTTCCATATCCAGCGAACTCACCAGTTCCTCTACAGGGCTATTCACTCGCTGCACATACTGTTAGAAACTCAACGCGAATGGCGATCTGCTCAAAGCAGCAACGCAACGCGATCGCAACTGCCACAACCCGACCTGACCCGACCGTTGGCAACTGCAAAGACACTCTAGCGCTTTCCCTCCGAGAGAAACCTTTATTTTCCCCGACACAAACAGCGCTGGAAACCAAAGGTTCTTGTCAGATAGCTGATGCGCCCTTCCACGAACGCTGGATTTTTATAGAGACACGCTATTTTTTTACGAGTAGAGTTTATCTCTACTCGGCTGTAGAGCGTCGGTCAGTCCGTTGTCAAATTCCAGCCGACTGGAATTTGACAACGTATCAAAATAACGTAATATACTCCGTGTCCGGGTAACAGGACACGCTCGCATTTTCTTTTCGCGGGGCTATAGGTAGTTTATTCCAATGCGACAGCCCGAGCGTCGCACAAACTTCATTACAGACAGTTTCCCCGGAAGCCGCTTCGCAAATTCAAGCTTTACAGGCGGAAAAAGCATCGAGGACTGCAATTGAGCGAAAAAATCGACTTGCAGATAATCTATGCCCTCAAAGCGAAAAGAGGAAACAGTCTATTTACAAAAGTGCCTGCCTTGAGAAACGCTGCGATAACGGACGACAAAGGAAGAATAAAGGTTGTGATTCACACCCGCCCCCCATGCCGCCGCGATCGCTGATGGCAGTGAAATCTTACAAGCCAAATCTAACTGGATCGCAGATTCGGAACATCCTCACCTCAACCGCGCTGGACATCGAAGCTGGTGGTTACGACAAGGATTCGGGTTACGGAATTGTCATGGCAGATCGCGCCCTGCAAAAAGCTCAGCAAATGCGTTGATTTCCTGCATCGGACAAACAGCCTAATGGGACTTAGACATTGGTCAGTTGAAAGGGTTCAACACCCTAAAACTGACAAAAGCTACAAAGGGTGTGATTCCTACAGGGTGTTACTCAAGGCGTGGTGGCAAAGGTCTATCGGCTCTTTTGAGCAACCGCTCAAAGGCTTGTTGATGATGTTGATAGCTGAGCCACGCATGGTAGGTTTGGCTGTGAATCGTTGCCGAATGTCCCATTTGTTGCGCCGCTAAGGGGATGTCTAATCCATAATGTATGCTTCTAATCGCCCAACAATGGCGCAAGTCGTAAGGACGAAACGGAAGGCGCTGGCGTTGAAAATAGCGGGTGACCCGATGTCCCAAGTCTCTATTGGTTAAGCCCGTACATTGAGGGAGTTTAATATCAGTTAAATTAAACTGCTCCACCCATTCGGGATGCAACGGCCAGATTTTCCGCATCCCCGTTTTTCCCGCCAAGACGGTCAAAACCCCCTCACTTGTTTTGAACCCTTCCAAGTCCAGATGAAACAGTTCGTGAGGGCGCAAACCATAGGTAGCCAGCATTCCAAAAGCCCACTGCCATGCCGGGTTAGAGAGTTGGTGATACCACGCGACAATCTCAGAATCACTTGGCAGAGAGCGCGGGGAAACTTTTGTGGGGGAGTAGTTCCCCATATACCTTTTAGTATCGAATTCTATATTCGCAATCTGCGCTAATTTATCCAACGCCAAACAGGTCTTTTGACGCATTCTTGTGTCAGGACGAGTCGAAGCGATCGCACCTTTTAAAACTTCAACAGTAAGGGGCTTATCATAGGGCAGACTCTTAAATACTTCTTGATAGTTAGTATTCCATGTGGTAACAGATTCTGGCGTTCTAGCGCGTCGAGTAAAGTAATCTCGTTCTAATTCATCAATCCAATCCCCAGTCGTTTTTGGAGACGGTTGTCTTTCTTGAAGATGACGCAAATAAGGCTCCCAATCAAACGCTTGCTCGTCGAGAAGTTCTCCTACCTTTCGAGCCTCTTTTTCGGCTCGGTGCAGCCCTTCCACTGTCGCATATAGACCG
>DALYIW010000150.1:17407-19727 GCA_031970155.1 Coleofasciculaceae cyanobacterium CTOTU46601
TTATCCGTCTTGAGTCGGGTGTTGACCCGATTAAGTAGGTCGATTAACTCTCCATCTTTCATTGAGTTTTTGTTGTTCAACTCCTTAAATAATTAAGGTATAATCTATAAAGCACAGCCAAGAGAGGTCGCTCATTTTAGCCGATGACACAAGCCGTACAACCCGTGGCTGACTGCCACGCTCTGGCGAGCTTCAAACCCAAAAAGCATAGACAATTGACTTAGAAAGCCTCAAGGCGGGGGCATCTGTAACCTATGCAGAGGGTCGCAGTGACTCCTTGGCGGAAATCCTGGTGCGGCTGATTCTCAATTTATCTGAGTTTACGACATTCACTGCCCCGTTGGATACAAGCTTCCCGTTGCCGCTCGCTTCCCTAATTTTTCCCTAACTCTAGTGTCTAAGTACAATTGCTGAAAAAGGGGCGCGATTTAAAAGTATAAAACGCTACATTGAACACGGAGGTTTTGCTCGGGGTCGCTCCACTGATACGCCCTGGTGTTCGCCCCAATTAAAATGCCTCCCATAAGGGCAATAACTCTTCAATATCAGGTGTTTAATAAAGGAAGAAGAGCGGTAAGATTTTAGCTGTTTTTGAACAGAACCCTAGATAAAAAAGTAGGCAGAGAATGGGAAAGTTGCGGGTATGGGTGAAGACGGCGCTCGCCTCTGTCCTTATTTCCCATAGAATCAAGAGTGAGTTCGTCGCCGTTTTTTCTAGGGAAAACGAGTAGATAGAGATTCGGCGCTAGCAATTACTCAGATTTTAGGTTTACTGGGATACTCCATTTCCCAATAAAGAGTAATTAGCGCCTTCTAGCCTTGTTATTAATAGCAGCATTTTTTTGTAAAATAATGTAGAGAAAATCTGTCAGGCTCGACGGCTTGAAAGCGAGAGCTATCAGTCAACAATCTTTCATAATTACTATCAAACTGAATGAATTGCCGTCTGACGTTCGTACCCTCGAAAATAATTGGAAAGAATTTGACTTAGACTGTGAGGGTCAACTCGTCAGGGTCAAGGTTAAGCCAAAGGAACCCAAGCCGGAAACGGCGACCGCTTTGTAACAGCTCAAACCCCGGATATGCAATAGCACACAGACTTGACATCTTGTCAATGCGTAAGTCCTAACTTACTTAAATCATCTTTCCGTTGTGCAGCGTCCTGAAAATAACTGGCAGGTTCGAGAATACTGACTACCGCCAACCCATCCGTAGCAAACAATTGGTGCTGTTGCATCTAGCCGATGCCCCAGAAAAAGGGCAAGGTGAGCAGGACCACCGTAAAACAGGTGAATTGTTCTACTGCCAGCGGACAGCAAGTTCTGAACAACGATCTTCTTCACGCTCCCAACAACGACATTGGCTTGCTCTGGTGAGGTAATGGGGTGTTCTCCTCGAACATCAAGTAACGGCGCGTCTAACAATCCAAACCTTTCCAAGTTAGCTTTCACCTCAGGCAGGATATTACGATAGATACTGATGCTAACAACGAGGCGATCGCCCTTATCCCCTAAAGTTTGGTAAGCCAAAGGATAGGCTGGAGTTCCAGCGGTCGGATGAGAGTTGGTTGCCCAAATCTCGCCACGGTAATCCATTTCAATGGCGTAGCCCCGAACGGCAGAAAATACAGAGCCAATCGCTAGGCAAGCTGACACGCGCCGATTGCCCAAAAGCCTAATACGCTTAGTGTTGCGGTAATTCTCAATCCACGTCCGAGCGTCTTGGAGTTCAATCAGTAGTCGATCCCACTGCTCAGATGGAGCGATCGCACGAGTTTCACCACCAGAAAAAGGCGTCCAATCAAAGCGAAGCCCTGGATGAGTTGGGTTATCTTCTGGTGAGATTGCTGTGTAAATCAGAATAGAGCGGAGTGCTGGTTGCTGATGGGAAGGAATTTTTTCTCGTAATTCCTTCTCTAGCTCTTTACGGGTGATAGTTCGATTTTTCTTGTGCCGCACGAATGTCGCTAGGTGGTTGTAGATATTATCGATAGTTTTGGCTGACAAATCTCCGTATTCTTCAAGGTGGTCAGCTAAAGATTGCTTAAACACTGCTTCGCCATAAGGTTTTGCAGTATTCCAGTCGGTTTCAACTGTCACCTTCTCCAAAAGAAAAAGAGCATCCTGCTCTGTACGTCCCTTAGTTTGAACGAGTCGAACATACTCCTGTGTAGAGTTACTTTTAACACCATCCTGCTCCTCGTAAAAATCCTGAGAGCCGCGAACCCGATTTAGCCCGTTAATTAATGGTTGCAGTTCTTTGGAAACCCCTGTTCCAATGAGGGTAAAACTTCGGTATGTCTCTGGACTGCCAGCATCTA
>DALYIW010000151.1:0-9107 GCA_031970155.1 Coleofasciculaceae cyanobacterium CTOTU46601
AAGGATTTTGCCAGATTCTACCAGATTTCCTGGGAGCTGAACAACTGTCAATGCCGCTCCAAGTATTGATAGCTTAGGGGTTCTGGTTTTTGCAGCAAGCCCTACTGTACGTACTCTGCGCTTCGCTATTGTCGCCAGAGCGATCGCGCAAGTACAACGTATTCTCTAAAAGCTAAAATGAAAATCTTTCTTCCCCGACTCCCAACTCCCAACTCCCAACTCCCTATTTTCATAGGAGCGCAGTCTTAATTGACATCAAAATCTTGGTGTGAATCTTTCGAGGAGGATTCATCCTCAGGAGTGACGGTTTCAGCTGAGTTATCACCTGTTTTAACAATTACTGGTGTGGTATCGGGTGAAGGGAATTCTTCCAGTTTTTCTGATCTGGACTCATGCTGATGTATGCGAATTTGGTGCAAGCGTGGACCTTCAGTTGAGACAATTGTTATATCAAGATTGTCGTAGTGCAGAGTTTCACCCTGTAGAGGAAGTTTCTGAAATTGGTAAAGTACAAATCCGCCTAAAGTTTGGTATTCATCAATCAAAGGTAAATCTAAATCCAAAAGTTGGTTGACTTCTGCCAAATTCATTTGAGCTTGCACTAAGAATGTGCGGTCATCGAGAAATTGTATAGCTAACTTGTGTGTACCCTCTAGTTCCGGTTGACGGCCGATGATTTCAGCAATCAAATCTTTGAGGGTTACTAAACCCGTTGTGCCACCAAATTCATCTACAACCATAACCATTGCAAGATGCGATCGCTGCATCAATGGTAATAATTCGCTCAGGGGCATAAATTCTGGTATAAATCGGGCAGAACGAATCCACGGCTCGATCGGTGTTCCTAGGGCTAGCAGACCTTGGGATAAAGGTTCAGCCAACTCTTTGAAGTAGATAATGCCACGAATATCATCAAGAGATGCACCAATCACGGGATAGCGAGAGTGACCCGTTTTAGCAATTTCTTCTATCAAAATTTGAAAGGTTGCAGTGCTAGGAATAGCCGCAATTTTAGTCCGAGGAACCATCACTTCTGCCGCCAAAACTTCACTAAACTCAAATACATTGTTGAGTAGCGTTCGTTCTTGGGCTTGCAGTCCAGTAGATTCGCGTTCGGTGGTAATAATCAGCTGTAACTCTTCTGGAGTTACTCGGTTATACAACCCTTGAGCCGTATATTGGATGCCTACAAGCCGCAGAAGCCAGCGAGTTGATTGATTTAAAATCCAGATGAAAGGCTTAAAAAAACGTGCAATTACGAGACTCGGTGGCCCCAGAAATCGCGCTAACTGTTCTGAGTAAAGTAGGGCGACAGATTTGGGACATAGTTCGCCCAGAACAATTTGCAGATAAGCAACTAAGAAAAATGCGACGGGGATTGAGAAAGAATGGGCAATAACCTGAGTGACTTGTCGTGGCAGTGGTAGCTGTGCCATCCCAGCCGCGACGATGAGTGTGATTGTACTCTCACCAATCCAGCCCAGTGCCAAACTTGACAGGGTGATTCCTAACTGAGTTGTAGAGAGTAATCGCTCAATACTTCGTTGCAGCGATTGAACCGTCTTGGCTTGGATATCACCCGCTTCAACCAGCTGATTGATACGCGATCGCCGCACTGAAACCATAGAAAATTCGGCAGCGACAAAAAATGCATTGATCGCAATCAACAGCAGTACCGATAATAAGCGCAGTAGAATGTCTCGACTGGTAAAGCTAGCAGAAACACTCACTGTTAGGAGAAGCATCAGGTTGGCAACCTATTGAAAGGTGACAGATAAAAGGCAAAAGCCAAGAATTGTTACTCTCCACTTTTGCCTTGTCGTAGCAGTTTACTTCCCTACGGGAATATCAGCCATTTTCAGCTGAAGTTTTTGATCGGGATAATCTGTGAGTGTCAGTGAAAGCTTTTTAGCATTCTCCAGTAAAGCCGTTGGAATGCTCACTGTACCAGCAAACTCCTCTCCATTCGGAGGCAACTCTCCTGGTAAACCATCCGTAATTGCGCTGAGAGCGCGACCTTGATCGTCTGTAACATTCAAAAAACTGTACAGAAATCGTACCGCATTACTACCATTGTTCTTCAAGCTGACATTTAGCAATAAAGAACCTCCCTGTTGATTGGCAGAACGTACCTCCAGGGTTACTCCCCGATCCTGGCTTCTGACAGGTAACTTCAAGTCGGAACTTGTAGTTGTATTCGATACCTGTGTAGCAGACACCTCAGGCGAAGCTGACGGCGAAGGCGTTGGTGTTTGCTCCGGTTCAGATGGACTGCTGTTAGTTGTTTGAGCGTCCTTGTTATTTTTGTTACTCGCCTTCGATTCTTTGTTTTTATTTTTAATGTATTCGTTAACGTTGACCAGAATATCCTCTTCGCGTAAAATAGGTACCCCTTCTTGACCCGGATAGGTCTGTTGGTTTCCCGCCAGCTTTTTAGTAGGGCGAACATCTGGCTGGGTAACGCCTTTAAGGGCTTCGTGACCTACAGTAAATCCCCACATTGCACTCACAAAACCGGCACCTAACATCATAGCCAGCAGAATTAAGGTGAGCGCCACAGTTGAGTTTAATTTCATTATTGTTTCAAGTTACTCCTAATTGCAGCACAATAAGCTGTATGCCCTGCCTGTGTTACAGCTCACAGCCGTTCTACACAAAAATAGTCAAAGGAAAGGCTTGATGCCACAACAGACAAAACCGTTTCTATGATAATAATGATAGATACAGTTACCAGGGTTGGCCGAGCGGTTGAGGCAGCGAACTCATAATTCGCGCAAGGCAGGTTCAACTCCTGCACCCTGGATAGAAAACCTCGAAGAGCTAGAGTAACTGCTACTCTACTTTGGCGGAAATGCACCTGCACTTTGTAGAGACGTTCCGGCGGTACGTCTCTACGACTCCCAAAACACATCTACCGTGGAGGCAAGGTAGGCACGGTAAACTCGCTACCCTCCACTCCCAAGGGGGAACGTCGGAATGGAGACAACTGCCGAAGGGAGCTATTGAAGGGGTTCGGTAAATCGGGGGATCGAAGTATGGGGTCGCTGGAACCCTGCTGATCTAAGGCATACATGTAAAGCTTGTTAACGCGCTCTGAATCTCGCTCAATTTCAAGATCGGGAAAACCCGCTCGTCCTGGTATACCCGGTCCAAACATATAATCAAATTGACGCTTGAGAGTGCGGTTATGGTAAAAGGTGCCAGAATCTCTGAAAAAGGCTCGATTAAAGGCTTCATCAAGGGGTACTAGACGAATTGGCTCATACCTTGAGGGATCAGGTTCTGCCATTGCGGCAGAAGCCAATAAACTAGAAGCAGTAGTAACGACAAAAGCACTAAGCAACGTGGTTAACCGCATTGGCATAATCCTCACACTCATTTTTTCTCAATAATATCTGATATTTGAGTTGAGGATTTTTGTTAGTAAAATTTTCATCACTTACTGATTCTTGACTAAAGAAGGATGGACGATGAAACAGTAGTAAGAAAATTTGGTAAAAAACTTGCTGGTTGTAGGTGAGAAGCGCCAAAAACTATTCTGCTCAACTCTCCATCCGATCACAAGCCTGAATGAGGTTATTTCATACTGCACACTCCAGCCTTTTTCTTAATGTTGTTTTCCGTAAATAATGATTGACAAAATTCAACAATCCATTGCCTCTAAGTCCTCAATTGATTTAACTTCCCAGCGCCAGTTGCTGCTAGAGTTATTTTGCCAACTGGCTTACAAAGAAGGTGATTTTGTTCTATCTTCGGGGCAGCAAAGTTCTTATTACATCAATGGGAAGCAGGTAACACTCCATCCTCAAGGAGCATTAGCGATTGGGCGTCTGCTACTATCCCAGCTACCGATGGATACTGAGGCAGTTGCGGGATTAACGTTAGGAGCCGACCCAATTGTAAGTGCAGTGAGTGTAGTTTCTGCTCTGGAAAATCGACCAATCCCGGCGCTGATTGTTCGCAAAGAGTCGAAGGGACATGGCACGATGGCCTATATTGAAGGACCGAGCTTACCAGCAGGAGCGAAGGTGGTAGTTTTGGAAGATGTTGTGACGACTGGTCAATCGGCGATGAAAGCGGTTGATCGTCTGCGAGAGGCAGGTTACAGCGTTGAGCAGGTAATTGCGTTAGTAGACCGAGAGCAGGGGGGCGCTGAGTTTTATCAGTCAGCTAAGTTGAAGTTTGAGGCAGTGTTTTCGATTCAAGAGATTCAAAAGTACTTCCGACAGATGTCTTCTTAATCGCTTCAGGGTTTTTTAACTCAGGACTAACGCATATTTCTCATTACGAACCGCCATTTGTAGGGGTGAACGGCCGTTCACCCCTACTATATGTAGTATCTATGCCTAAGTCCTGAGTTAGTTTGGTGTCACGGCGTCCTTGGCTAGGAATTTCTCGAGTTCTGTCAAAGCATCAGCATCAACTTTGGTCTGCATGGGGCAGAATTTCGGGCCACACATGGAGCAAAACTCAGCTGTCTTGTAGATATCTGCTGGGAGGGTTTCGTCATGGTATTCTCGTGCGCGATCGGGATCGAGAGCAAGTTCAAATTGGCGGTTCCAGTCGAAATTGTAACGGGCGCGGGAGAGTTCGTCGTCGCGATCGCGTGCTCCCGGACGACGCCGTGCTATATCCGCCGCATGAGCCGCAATCTTATAAGCAATCAACCCATTCCGCACATCCTCGGCATTCGGTAACCCCAGATGTTCCTTGGGAGTCACATAACACAGCATTGCTGTACCATACCACCCAGCCATCGCCGCACCAATCGCCGAGGTAATGTGGTCATAACCAGGGGCAATATCCGTCACTAATGGCCCCAGCACATAGAAGGGTGCTTCAGAACACTCTTCCATCTGTTTCTTGACATTAAACTCAATTTGATCCATCGGCACATGACCTGGACCCTCTACCATCACCTGCACATCATGTTCCCAGGCTTTGCGAGTCAGTTGTCCAAGGGTTTTAAGTTCAGCTAGTTGAGCCGCGTCAGAGGCATCGTGGGTACAGCCAGGGCGAAGTGAATCTCCTAGACTGAAGGACACATCGTATTTTTTGAAAATCTCAATGATGTCGTTGAAGTGGGTGTAAAGAGGGTTCTGCTTGTGGTGATGCAGCATCCACCGTGCCAGAATCCCGCCGCCACGAGAGACAATGCCTGTGAGACGATCTCTCACCAAGGGCAAATGCTCAAGTAGAATCCCTGCATGGATGGTTTGATAGTCCACCCCCTGCTGAGCGTGTTTCTCAATCACATGGAGAAAGTCATCGGGGGTTAGCTTTTCAATGGTGCCGTGAACGCTTTCTAGGGCTTGGTACACGGGTACTGTCCCAATCGGTACTGGTGAGGCATTGATAATAGCCGTGCGAATCTCATCTAAGTTGCCGCCGCCAGTGGATAAGTCCATGACGGTATCAGCACCGTATTTTACCGCCAGCTTCAGCTTATCGACCTCTTCATCCAGATTGGAAGAGTTGGGAGAGGCTCCGATATTGGCATTCACCTTACATTTTGAGGCGATACCAATGGCCATCGGCTCTAGATTGGTGTGGTTGATGTTTGCGGGGATAATCATCCGCCCCCGCGCCACTTCCTCTCGAATCAGCTCAGGTGGGAGGTTTTCCCGTTGAGCAACGTAGTGCATTTCTTCGGTAATGACACCCTGACGGG
The DNA here is from genome assembly GCA_031970155.1 of Coleofasciculaceae cyanobacterium CTOTU46601. Taxonomy (GTDB): domain Bacteria; phylum Cyanobacteriota; class Cyanobacteriia; order Cyanobacteriales; family Coleofasciculaceae; genus DALYIW01. Next base: position 5,672 of record DALYIW010000151.1, read on the forward strand.
CGTAGTGCATTTGAGAAACATTGCTCTGCCCACGCCGCTTGGCGATCCATTCTGTTCGCATTCTTGATTCCCTCTATTAACAGCTTCCCTCCGCCGGTATTACCCGGACTCAGGTGCAAAGGGTGTAATCTCAGCCTGGTTGCTCAGGCACCCCTAGCTATGGTTGAGGATTATATCACCAACCGATGAGGAGGATGAGAGGAGGTCGGTAAATTCTTAACGAACAGCAGGTACATCGCCATGGGGGTTCATTGGGGTGGAATATCGCGTGAGGAAATCTGGGGTGTATGGAGGGCGAGTTCTGATAACTCAGGAGAAATACTTAGGCGGGTGTGCGAGTTTTTTGAGCAAGTTTTCTTATAAAAAGTTGCTTGTTGTAAAGCGCCAAATTGCTCCAGTGCAAGGCTTCCACAAAGAAGATAATGAGACAATAACCTCCCCCATAAGCAACGCTAGGGTAATCCAGCCAAGTGACTTGTAGTGTACCCTCGAATGATTTCCTCAATTCCTCAAATTGACCTTCAATTTCCTGGAGTTTGCTGCACAAAGATTCTATTTCTATCCATTTCCCCGCTTCTTCTGAGAAAAGGCGTTCAAGAAATAGGTCATTGCTCTCAAATTCCACCAAGTCAGCTGTAAGGCTTGAAAGTCTGTCTTCTAGCTCCAATTCTTCTAAACCATCTTCTAGATTCATCTCACAAAAAGCGATCGCATAACTCAAACATTCCCCTCTGTGCGATCGCCCCGAATCACCGATTGAAACTCCTGCACAGCATCATACTGATCAGGGTATTCAATATAGCGCCGTAACAAAGCTAAGTCTAAATCTGGGAAAAAGGTACTCCGGGAAACCTCTTCATATTCTCCCTCTTTTAAGCAGAAAACCCTCAGTTGGTTAGACTTCCAGAACCAAACTTCAGGAACTTTCTTAGGCTTGTATAGCTCTCGTCTGTTGATAGTCCCACTGGTAACAATGATTTCAATAACAATATCAGGAATTTCTTTTTTACTGCCAATACTATAAGAATCATCGGGTGTGCTAGAGGCATATCCAGGTGCTTCTAAAGTGAATCCGCCACGTCCGTAAAATCGGATGCCCTTTTCTCTCATGTAAGCTTCTAACAGCAAGTCAAGAGTGCTTTTGATATATCCACGTTCTTCACAAATGGATGATCTAATTTCTAAAACCCCTGACAAATAGAACAGTCTAACATCTCGGTTGTCCTCTAGCTGTGCTTCTATAGCTTTGAACTTCTCCCAGCTAATGCCATACAAAGTTACCAGTTTTTCCTCGGTTGGCTGATGAGCTGGTTTGTCTAAAAGTTGGGGATTCATTGGCTTGACACTCCATTCATATATTGATTCTGTTATAGTTTTCGACGCGATTTAGCGATCGCACCTCATCACACTTCATCAGGGTTAATTCCCATCTGGCGTAATCTTTCTGCTAATCGATCTGCCCGTTGTCGTTCTTGATCAGCTCGCTCTTCTCCAGTCAGCAACAAATTGCCTTGACTATCCCACCAGCGCAGCCAAGGTAATTCCATTTCTTCATATCGCCCTTGCCAGATACCCAACTCAATACCCATTTGTGTGATCGCATAATGACCTCTCTCATTTCTATTCAGAAGCTCATAGCGACCATCCACCAGATGGTACACTTCCACCGAGGCTTTTTTTACTTCATAGATGCCATAGAAAGGCACTCGAATCGCTTGCTCATACACCCAGAATTTGCCAGCCTTCTCTTGGTTAAGAGACGCAGGTGGAGTCTTGTCTCGCTCCTCTAAGCCGTCTCCAGAAACAAATTCCAGTACAATCAAGGGTGCAACGTATTCCTGCCACAAGACATAAGACCGACGCACTTGACCATTTAACAGTGGGGGCACGTTGGGAACATAAAACCAATCTGGTGCTTCTGCGCCTCTTTCTGGAGGGTCAGTTAAACGCCAATAGATGCCACAATCTTGACCAATACAATATTGTCCATCCGGATGCAGTTGTCGCAATACGGGTCTGATAGAGTCAGTCAGTAGGATACTTTGAGGATGTTCCTGGAAGTTTTTCACAAAAGTACCGTCAGATTCTGGTAACTCAGTGTGGTCTGGGAGATGAGTAATACCGAGTTTGTGCGGTTTGGCAAGAGTCATGGAATTATAGCTGTTGAGAGCAGTTGAGTCTATGGTAATTGGCGATCAGCTTGGTTGCAGACTAGCGTTACCTCTTGCTTCACGAATGGCGCGATCGCGTTTCGGTACACTGTGGGGAAAATTAAAAGTAAAGCAGCTTGGTTACAGGAGCAGGTAATGTCAAAAGACTGGTTCGCGTGGCACGATAACTACAGGACGAGGCCAAGAATGAGGCAGCGACTGCAAATCGTCTGTGAATACATTTCAACCTGCCTACATGAGTTGCCGCCGGGACTAATCCGTGTAGTCAGTGTCTGTGCTGGTGACTCCCGCGATTTGATTGGAACACTCTTTGATCACCCTCGCTCTGGTGATGTACAGGCACGACTCGTAGAATTAGATGAAAGGTTGGTGGATTGCGGACGTTCAGCTGCCCAATCTTCGGGACTAGGAGAACAGCTTGAGTTTGTTTGTGGTGATGCTACTCTATCCTCTGCTTATGAAGGGGCAGTTCCTGCTGATTTAGTCCTGATTTGTGGTGTCTTTGGCAATTTACCCGACGATACCGAACGACAGCGCTTAATCCAGAGCCTTCGTTTTCTCTGTAAGACAGGTGGATACACGATTTGGACTCGCGATCTTGCTGTAGATGGCGATCGCCATCTCGCCACAATCCAAACACTTCTGCAAGAAGCTGAATTTGAGGAAGTGAGCTTTAAAATGACTTCCGTCGGCAATATGGGAGTAGGCACACATCGTTACCTAGGTCAATCGTTGGATTTACCTAAGGACGAGCAGCTATTTGTGTTTTCCAGTCCCCTCGACACCAAGGATGCTTGGCCACTGCATTGAATCCCTCTAAAACGTATACCGATTAAAGGCGGCTGTTTTGCCTTGTTGATCAAACGAGAAGACGGTAAACGAATCTTTGCGATCGCCATTTTCCATTCCAGGTGTGCCGATTGGCATTCCAGGAACAGCAATTCCAGTCACATTGGGTTTTTCTACTAACAAGCGTTTGATATCTTCAACAGGAACATGCCCTTCAATGACATATTTATCAATCACCGCAGTATGACAGGATGCTAAATCACCAGGCACACCATATTGCTGCTTGATCGTCTCCATGTCAGAGGTGGCAATTGAAGTGGGCTGGAATCCTTTAGCCGCGAGGTGGTCGATCCAACCACCACAGCAACTACAGGATGGATCGCGGTATACGTTGATTGTTGGGGATTTTGAGGAAGCTGCCAGACTTGGCTCACCCACTAACAAAATACTCATCGCGATCGCCACAAGAGCGATCG
>DALYIW010000151.1:9143-19711 GCA_031970155.1 Coleofasciculaceae cyanobacterium CTOTU46601
TCCATTTCATCTCATTTCACCTTGCCACTTTTTGTCGTTACTGCCTTTGAGTCCACCGCTAAGAGAGTATAACTATAGCGAGGAACTTCCCGGCGCTTGTTTAAACACTAACGGTTGAGCGCTGATAGACTTGCTGTGCCACTTTAGCCAGCCGCTTCATTCCGATTTCTATTTCCTCATCAGTAGCTGTAAGGCTGATGCGGAGGCACTGCTGCTTGTGAGGCCAGTCTTCTCGTAAACCTGGGAAGAAATAGCTACCAGGCACAATAATTACGCCCACTTGTTTCAACTCTTGGTAGAATTCCCAGTCACTAATCGGCAAATCCTCTAACCACAACCAGGAAAAGATTGCTCCTTCACCGCGATGTAGGAACCATGACAAATCCTTAGGCATCGCTTCGTCCAGGGTAGTTTCCAGAATCGTGAACTTGTTTTGGTAGTAGGGACGAATGACGTTAGTAGCGATGTCAGCTAGTGCCCCTGAGGCGATCGCTCTCGCGGCGATCGCTTGTCCGTAGCGCGGAGAATGAATGCACATATTCGACTGAAATGACTTCAAAACCCCCACTAGCTTGGGGTCACCAATCGCTACACCAATCCGTTCTCCTGGTAATCCTGCCTTAGAGAGACTCATGCAGTGGAGGATGTTTTCGCCAAATACCGGAGTCATTTGGGTAAAGTTCAATGCTGGGAAGGGTGGTGCATAAGCCGAGTCGATTAACACTGGCACATCGTAAGGCGCTGCCAGTGCGGCAATTTTTTGCACTTCTTCATCGGTGAGAACGTTACCTGTGGGGTTACAGGGACGGGAGAAGATGACGCAGCCAGTGTCTTCTGTAATCTTTAGTTGGCTGAAGTCTGGGCGGTACTTAAATCGGTGCGCTTTCTCGTCAATTTCTAGCGTTGGTTTATAGGCTACTACAGCCTCAGGTGTTAAGCTGACCCCACCGTAGCCGGTATAGTCTGGACTCAGTGGCAAAACTACTTGTTTTAAGTCACCGTCTGTCGTGTAGCCTCCAAACGCATTGGCGGCGTAGAAGTAAATCGATTGACTGCCAGGAGTAATCAGGATGTTGGGTTCGCTTAAGTTTAGTCCGTAGCGTTGATTGAAATCTTTTGCGATCGCCTCGATCAAGGGCTGATATCCTTGACTCGACCCATAGCGGCATACTACCTCACCGTACTCTGGCGTCTCTAGCAATTCGGCTGTGCAATCCCGCCACAGTTGCTCCACTTGGGGCAAAATCACCGGATTTCCAGCACTTAAATTAATAAATTCCTGTCCCTGACCGGCTTGTAGTGTTTCGTCAATGTCTTTCAAAATTGCCCGGACGCCAGTGAGGTTAGACATCTGGGTGCCGAATTTAGTCAGAGCAGGATCCATAATCTTTATTGCAATACTGATGAGCGAGTGGTTGACTTGCCTTGAGGCGAACTGGATTGTAGTTATAATCTTGGGTTCGCTTTGTACTTTACCAATTTAACCCCAAATCTTAAAGTTCCTCAGGCTAAGTTTACTGATTAACACTCTTCTGAGGCTAGGGTAATGACCCAAAAATGGGAACTTGAGAGTAGAGACAAGAATTTGTATCCAATCCCTACACAGGGACTTCCTACTCCGTGGAATGCCCTGCAAACAGTAGGCTGAGTTATAGACAGGAGTTACACATGGACACCACATATAGTAGGGGTGAACGGTCGGAAAGCCCCTACAAATGGCGGTTCGTCATGAGAAATTTTCCTAAGTTCTGGTAGATAAAGGTAGAACAAGATGGCTGTTTGGCAGATTGATTTTTATCGGCGTCCGTTGCGAGACGCGACTGGGCAGATGCTGTGGGAGTTGTTAGTTTGTGACGCAACGCGCAGCTTTACTTATGATGCTCTATGCCCTCAATCGTCGGCTAATGCTGGGTGGCTGGTGTCTCAGTTGCAAAAAGCAGCAGATACAACACAATTGCCGAGTGTTATTCAAGTATTTCGACCTCAATCTCTAAGCTTGCTTACTTCAGCAGCACAGCAACTCGGCATTACGGTAGAAGCAACACGACGCACCCCAGCTTTGAAGCAATGGTTACAGGAACGGGTCCCGCAATACAAGCACCAGGATAATTACACCGGAGAGGCTTATAACCCCATTGCCATCGATAAACCGCCGCCTCTACCTCTGCCAGAAAATCTCTGGGGCGATCGCTGGCGATTTGCTACATTTGCGGCTGGTAACATCAAGGAAGCGTTTGCACAACGCCCAATTCCGATTTTGCAGATGCCAGAGTTTCTACTACCCCTCAATCTTGGCTTGGCGTCAACTGTGGCAGTGCCTGGAGTGGTGATTGATGGAGGACGCAAGTCGATGCAACTAGCGCGTTGGCTTCAGGATGTCCAACCTGTGGAACTCAATTACATCGCTGGTGCGCCTGATGGGTTGGTGTTAGAAGCTGGACTAATTGACCGATGGGTGGTTGGTACATTTGAGGATAAAGAGGTAGCGAAATCTGGCCAAGCTTATGAGCAACGCAAGCAGTTGAGTCAAGGGTTGCATTTTTTGTTGGTGCAACCAGATGAGTCGGGGATGACTTACACAGGATTTTGGTTATTGAAGGATGAATAATAGACCTGTCTTGAAAGTTGGGAGTCGGGAGTTGGGAGTCGGGAGTCGGGGAAAGAGGCTTTTATGTTGCCAGTTGTGTACTCGCGTTCATGATGTCTCTTGCAAAAGTCGCTAGGACGGGCTTTTCGGCCCATTCCACAAAAATCATTATTGAAAAGCGCTTTTTTTAGTAAAAATTGTTGTCAGGGCACGATATATCATGTGGTGTCTGTGCCTAAGTCCTGCCTGTATAGATGCCAAGGAGATGCTTTAGGGTTAACATTCCTCATCTACCAAACGATAGACCTTAAATGATTCTCGTTTGTCCCTGCGTTAATAATCCGCATTATTAATAGCGTAGTACAACACATCTACCACTTTGGAATTATCAGCACGTGGTAGTTGAATATTCTTCCTGCCTGAGAAGCAGTTCTAAGCTCATACCTTTGGCAGTGGTAGAACTATCCTATAAAAAATTAATCTACATGCATAGGAACTGAAGCAATAATAAATCTCTCTTTTTTGAGGAAAAGATCATGAAAAAGGACACAATGAAGCCAGAAGTTGGTGTTGATGTAGATACCTATGATAGAGGCATTGTACCCGCTGAAACCGCAGCGCGTAAGGAAAGAGAGGGCGATAAGTTCAAAGAGACTCCTAACCAAATTAAGGAAGAACAAGCAGTAACCAACGACCAAACTGATGATGAAAGCATCAAGACCACAGACGGTTACACCGTAGATAAAGAAGGTCTTCTGAATAACTATGCTATTGAACCCGAAATGTACGTCAACGAACCAGGCGACTTAAGGGAAAATGAGGAAGAGCTTACCGCTGAGCGCATCGAAGAAATAGAAGACGTAAACGAACAAAAGCAGGGTGATCTGACCCTGGAAAGCGACAAGCGTGGAAAGGGTCAAGGAGTTGTCTAACTCAAACACTTTTGAGCTTAGCAATGTCTCCTTTGCTTGACACTTGAGATGGAAGTACCAGGAGTCCTGTGTGTACAGCCTCAACGCTGATCGACTTGACTAAATCCATAGAATTCATTTCACCAATACAACAGCTGGCTTGAGCAATCCTTCAGTAAGCCAGCTGACTTTTTTTTGATTGCCACCTGTTTGTCGATACAATAGCTTGGCGTTGCAGCGAAGAAAAAGGCAAAGATGATGGTTCAAGCAAAGATTGGAATTATTGGTGGTAGTGGGCTTTATCAGATGGAAGCTCTCAAGGATGTAGAAGAGGTTAACATTGATACACCCTTTGGTACACCTTCTGATGCGTTGATTGTGGGAACGCTGGAGGGAACACAGGTGGCTTTTCTAGCACGTCACGGTCGCAATCATCATCTTTTACCTTCTGAGTTACCATTCCGGGCTAATATCCATGCGATGAAGCAGTTGGGTGTAGAGTATCTCATCTCGGCATCAGCAGTAGGTTCTCTTAAGGAAGAGGTTAAACCTGTGGATATGGTGGTGCCGGATCAGTTTATTGACCGTACTAAAAATCGGGTTTCTACCTTTTTTGGCGAGGGAATTGTTGCTCACATTACTTTCGGTGACCCAGTGTGCAATCAACTGGCTAAAGTTTTGGCAGATGCTGTTGCTAGTTTAGAGTTACCTGATGTTACGTTGCATCGCGGTGGCACCTATGTGTGCATGGAAGGGCCAGCGTTTTCGACAAAGGCGGAGTCCCATCTCTACCGCAGTTGGGGAGCAACAGTGATTGGCATGACAAATTTACCGGAGGCGAAGCTGGCACGGGAAGCGGAAATTGCTTACGCCACGTTAGCGCTGGTGACTGATTATGACTGTTGGCATCCAGACCACGATAGCGTGACGGTAGAGATGGTGATTGCTAATCTGCAACGCAATGCTACCAATGCTCAGAAAGTGATTCAAGAAACAGTGCGGCGTTTAGTCGATAATCCTCCAGTATCAGATGCTCACTCAGCGTTGAAGTTTGCAATTTTGACGCACCTGGATAAGGTGCCTACTGCTACGAAGGAGAAGTTGGGATTGTTGTTGAAGAAGTATTTGTAAACAGCAAAAGTAAAGATGCGTTTATCTTAGAGAGGGGTAGGGGCAGACTTAGGATGAGTTCCCGCGTAGTAAACAACTACTTTGCGCTTTTCTTGATCAGGCACATAAAACACCCGATCTCCTCTTGTCACTTCATATTCCCATGCACCACTGTAGCGTTTGCCTCTTAATGGAAAAACCCGCCCTGGCTTTTTCACCATAGGGGCAGTGCATAAATCCTCATAGCATCGGCGAACATTCTCTGGGGCACGCGATAGCAAGGCTTCCCAATCGCGGTTTACCCGTCGATTTTTCGCTACCACTAGCCAAGACGATACAGATACTGGTGTTGCTTGTTGAGCTTTGTTTTCTTCAGCAGATAGCCGTGTTGATGGTGCTGTCAGTCATTCTTCTGGCGGCACGATCAGCGAAGACGACATAGGGGATTGTATGACTTGTTCAGCCTCGTTTTCTTCAGCCGACTTAGCTGATAGAGGTATTGGTGGTGTTACCAGTTGTTCTTCTGATAACACCACACTCTCTGCATCATCTGGATTCGTTTCAGATGAGTGCGTCATACATAAAGCTAATCAGTAGTAGTCTCAGTGGTTGGCTCAGTAAGTAACACTTCATCAATTTCGTCACTGAAAGCCGTAGCAAGTTCCTGACTCTGAATTGCGATCGCACTTTCACGCCACTCATGGATCACCACATCAAGATTATCCCAAGCCTCAGCATCTGACCCCACAAGGCGGTACGTATTCTCTATCTCAGTAAGGAGTTCACTAAGTTCCTCTGTGTCAAATACTTTCAGCCATCCATAGGGATGTTCAGCGCTAATCTCCTCTCCAAGGCGCAATCGGTAGGCAACGCTCATCACCTCAAACACAGCTGACATTTGCCTAGCTGCCTTGGTTAGCCACGTCACATCATCGCGACGTAACAAAGCAAAATGTTGATCGTTGCGAGTAATTGTCACTGGACGCTCTAAAGCTCTGTCTAGAACTCGACCTGGTTGCCGATTCAACTCCGTCGCAGTAATTAATTCATCACTGTAAACACTTGCACAGGTAGAGATAAACATATTCTTTGCGTTCTTTGATGGCTGAGAACGCTTCTTAAGCTATATACGTACTATTATACGTATAAGTCATTTAGTGTCAACCTAATTAGGGAGCCGTCCTGAACCAGTGGTGTCAATTTTGTCAAGTCCTAATTTCTAATTATTTATTGGCACAAAGTAACCCAAACCGAATCAACCCTCGCTGATAGCCTCGACTCATTAACCCTAAGGATAGTGCGGCTTCGATAGTACTCCATCCGCTTTGAAGCAACCCAAAAATCGCTTTAGGCTCGAAGGCAGAATCAATTACAGTATCCCAAAACGGTGCAACAGCATCAGACCAATCGGCGGTGCGAATGTTTTGGAAGGAAAGGTGTTTAGCGATCGCTTCATATTCTGGTACTGAAATGACATAAGGCAAGCAGTAAACTCGGTAAATATCCGCTAAATGCTGCTTTTCATCTGCCGTCAACTCTCCCGTCGCGGGTGTTACCGGACGATGGCACCAAGTCGCCATCAGGAACTTTCCCCCTGGTTTGAGCACTCGGTAGCACTCCTGGAGAAATTTCTCCTTATCGGGCATATGTTCGCCACTTTCCATCGACCAAACCAAATCAAACGTGTCGTCGGCAAAAGGCATCTCTAGGGCGTCGGCCACCTGAAACTGAACCTCTGTAGCCAACCCAGCTTCCTGTGCCCGTTCGGTGGCTCGCGACGCTTGCACTGGACTTAGTGTAATGCCCACAGCACGAGCATTGAACTTTTGTGCCAGGTAAAGAGAACTGCCGCCAATGCCACAACCAACATCTAGAATTTGCTCAGCTTGCTCTACCCCAGCCCACTTGAGGAATTCTTCAATCAAGTCAATTTGTGCTTGACGACGGTCTTTTTTCTCCTTGCCAGTAGGGCCGTAGTAGCCGTGGTGCATATGTTCGCCCCACACCTGTTCCCAAAGACCAGACGAGGCGTCATAAAATTGCTGAATTTGGTTTTTGAGAGTTGAAGTCATCTTTGAATTATAAAGTTATCAATAGACCTCTTGCCAAAATAGCAACGGACGGGCAAGATGCCCATCCCACAAAAGTTATTTTTTCTTGTGGGCTAGGCGACACGACCAGCCCAAAAATTTGATGAAAGGGAATGTGAGCAAGAGGTCTAATTTAACAATTTAGTGTAATCTCATAGTAAAATCACTGTTTCATTTCATCATTGCCCTAACCTAAACCTCTGTAGTGACTATATCGCGAACTATTTGTCTCGGATTCCTTTCCGTGATTACCATAGGCACAATTTTGTTAATGATGCCTTTCTCGGCCAGTGACGGAACCTGGATTCCCCCCATTGTGGCTTTATTTACAGCAACTTCTGCGGTTTGTGTAACGGGTTTGAGCGTTGTCGATCCTGGTACCTATTTTTCATTTTGGGGTCAGTTTTTTGTTGCTGCTCTTGTCCAGATAGGTGGGTTAGGTTATATGACAACAACTACCTTTCTCATTCTCTTGGTGGGACGGCGATTTAATTTAAGAAATAAGATGGCTATTCAACAAGCCTTAGATCGACCTGGCTTGCAGGACAGTGTTCAAGTCATCCAATCGATTATTGCCATTACTCTGATTTTTGAAATTACTGGAATTTTTCTACTTCTTCCTGTTTTTGTTCCCAAGTATGGTTTAAATTATGGGCTGTGGTTAGCCATTTTTCATAGTGTAAATTCTTGGAATAATGCTGGGTTTAGTCTCTTTAAAGATAACTTCATTGGATATCAGTCATCGATTCTATTAAATTTGGTTGTGACGGGACTGATTATCTTTGGAGGAATTGGTTACCAGGTAATCTTTGAAATTTATACGTGGTTATGCACTCACTTCTATCGGAAACCAGAACGAATTGTCTTTTCCCTGAATTTTAAAATTGCTACTAGCACGACGCTGTTTTTATTAGTAATAGGAACCCTTGCTTTTTTCTTGACTGAGCTGCACAACCCGCAAACTCTAGGTTCTTTGAGTTTTGGCAACAAAGTGATGGCAGCGTGGTTTCAATCGGTTACTCCAAGAACGGCAGGGTTCAATACAATCGATATTGGTAAAATGACAGAAACTGGTTTATTTATTACCATCGCTTTAATGTTTATTGGAGCTAGTCCAGGCGGTACAGGTGGTGGAATTAAAACCACAACTTTAAGAGTAATAACCAGCTGCACTAAATCAGTTTTACAAGGAAGAGAAGAAGTTAAGGTTTATAAACGAAAAGTGCCAATGATTCTCCTAATGAAAGCCACTGGCGTTGTGTTTGGTTCAATGGCAACTGTTATAATTTCGACCATTTTGATTTCCATGACTGATTCAAAATTCGAGTTTATTCAAATCCTTTTTGAAGTAGTTTCAGCTTTTGCTACAGTAGGTCTTTCTACTGGTATTACGGCTAGCCTTTCAGCAGCTGCTAAGTTGGTTTTAATTATAACTATGTACATTGGACGAGTTGGCATTTTGCTGTTAATGTCTGCTCTCTGGGGAGACCCCCGTCCGAGTGCGATTCAGTACCCAGAAGAAAATCTGCTAGTTGGTTAATCCAGAAAAAAATACTTATTGATAAACTAAAAAAGAGTATATTTTTTTGTATTAATGCGCTTATTTTGTGTACCAAATCCTAGTTGCAGCGAATAAAAAGAAGGTTGAATTGTGAAGTCGTCTTTGAGTTTTTTACGCGGTTTGCGTCGAGAGAATCAACAGTTTGCTGTGATTGGATTGGGGCGTTTTGGTCGAGCTGTTTGCTTGACGCTTCATAAGCTGGGATACGATGTCTTGGGGACTGATGTTGATGAAAAGCGAGTGGCTCAAGTCTTAACCGAGCAAGTAGCAAATCATGCAATACAGCTAGACTCGACGGAACCTGCGGCCTTGAAGGAAGCAGGAATTTTTGAGTTTGATACGGTTATTGTTGCTATTGGTAACTATTTACAAGAAAGTATAATTACCACGCTCAATTTGAAAGAAGCTGGGGTAAATTACGTAGTTGCTAAGGCGTCCTCAGAAATTCATGGTAAGCTCTTGCAGCGCGTAGGTGCTGATCATGTGGTTTATCCAGAGTTTGAGGCGGGTTGTACTTTGGCGCGATCGCTCACAAAAGCATCTATCCTCGACCGATTTGATTTAGACCCAGACAATAGCATTGTCGAAGCGCTGGTGCCAGAAGAATTTCACGGCAAAACAGTCATGGAACTGGAATTGCGGAAACGCTATGGCATAAACCTGCTAGCTGTTGGTCACAATGATAAGTTTGAGATTAACCCCGACCCAAATACACGTTTGTATAAGGGTTGGGCAATGGTTGTGATTGGCTCAAATCGAGACATTGACCGCTTACCAATTTAACGACCTGTGGGAGGAGTGGGTAAGGGTGTACCAGACCTTTGAGGTGTTAGTGTAGGCGGTGGGGTTGACTGGACTGGAGAGTTAAGTTGTTGGGGTTGTGTTGCAGGCGGTAGGGTTGGCTGAACCACAGCCGGTATTACCAAGGGTGGTGCCGTCAGCTGCTGTACATACTGATCGACTTCGCTTGTCTTCTGTTGATTCCCTTCCTGAGTGAACAAATTCCGGGCTTCTTGAAGAGAAGCAAGCGCTTCCTGTCGCCGTTGAGATTGCTCTAGGGGGACACCCAAGCTGTAATAAGCTTCAGATAGTCTGGGGTTAAGGCGAATGGCTTGCTGATATTGAGCGATCGCATCGGGATACTTCTTTTGCCGTTGTAGCGCTACTCCCAAGTTGTAGTGCGTCAGGGCGTCAGTCGGTTGGAGGCGCACGGCTGTTTGCAGGGCGAGTTCAGCTTTCTTATACTCTCGTGTTTGAATTCGTGCAGCTCCGAGCTGTCGATAGGCTTCTACATTGTCGGGTTCTAGTTTTGTTACCCACTCAAAGCGATCGCCAGCATCCGCGTAACTATTTTGCTGGGCTAAAACTAAACCTAATTGGTATTGAGCCTCAGCAAACTTCGGTTCAACTTTGGTGGCTTCCTTCAAGGCGTTTTTGGCGTCATCCAGTCTACCTTGCTTGATCAGCAATATTCCTAACTGGTATTGCGCTTGAGCCAACTTAGGATTACTGCGAACCGCTTCTTGGAGTGCTGTAATTGCAGGTTCTGTCTGGTTTCCCTTGGCTAAAAGCAGCCCCAAGTTATATTGAGCGATCGCATAATTAGGGTTAATGCGAACCGCTTGTCTGTACTGAGCAAGAGCTTCTTCTACCCTACCCTGTTGCTCATACGCCAAGCCCATATTATAGTAAGCGGGGGCTAAATCGGGATTAAGAGCGATCGCCCGTTGATACTGAGCAATTGCCCCTTCCAAATTATTTTGCTTATATAACGCCAATCCTAGGTTATATTGAGCCTCTGCCAGATTGGGCTGAAGACTAATAGCGCGTCGGTACGCTTCTGCTGCCAAGTCAGTTTTCCCTTGCTCCAACAGAGAATTCCCCAACAAATAATGCCCCATCGCAATGAAGGGGTCGAACGCCAGCGCTTTCCGAAAAGCTACTTCTGCTGCTTGAAATTCGTTACGGTTATAGAGCGTTACTCCTTGCTGGAAGTAAGAAGCCGCCTCAACATTGTTAGTGTACAAACCCTCGACCAGCTGCTTCGTTCGCAGGCGCGGGGGAACACCACCAGCAAAACTCTGTCCAGTGGTTGTCAAAGCAAGACTAGTAATAGCGGCTGCAATCAGCGGTATCCGTATGTAGTGTTTGAACATAGGTAGAAGACCGTTCCCAGGGGCTATAGCCGTTAGATATCACATCTTAACAGCCCGTACTGGTTTCAGTGCAAGAGCTGGCTATCCAAAAAATTCAGAGGTAATGGGTAATGGGTAATGGGTAATGGGTAATGGGTAATGGGTAATGGGTAA
>DALYIW010000152.1:0-12264 GCA_031970155.1 Coleofasciculaceae cyanobacterium CTOTU46601
TACTAAGGTTTTGCGGCTGCGTTTGAGTTCCCGTGTCAGGTTCTTGATTTCTCGGATAACAGGGGCATTGCGATCGCTATGAGGATTCTTCAAAATAAAGTGTAAATCCCGCAGCACAAAGATCGTATTCTCTTGAGCGGATGTCTTAGCAATCCGATTGAGTGCCCCCATCACTGAACCTTTATCAGCGCTATTGTCATCCCAACCGCGCACGATGTCCCACAGTAATAGCTTACGTTCCGGCACAGACATCATTGCTACTTCCAGCAACACTTCTTCTACTGGCTCTTCGTCCACAGCAACCAGGTAGAGTAGCGGGTAGCGTGCCCGAAGCATTAAATCTAGCTGTTGCACCAGTTCCCCGTGTGGGTTATAAGAGTGACTGTTGTTTGACTCGTTGGTGATGAGTGACTGAGAGGTGTTGGTCATTTTCTTGCTGAAAGCGCGGTTGAGGCACTCTCATTATTATCTCGACTCTACCCCTGCAACCGCCACAACGGTTAAATGCGATCGCCTCTCATATACAAACAGCGATCGCGCCAAGCCGTAAAATCATTGAGAAAAGCGCTCAAACATTAAATATCAGAGTAACCCTCACATAGGCAGGTATTCTACACGGTTGGCATAGTCTTCAAGATCAGTAGCTTTAGCAATCAGTTCCAAATCGCGCACGCAAATACCAATAGTAACCAATACCTGGTGAGCATAAATAACACCAACAAACACTATCCCTTCCACTTGCCGACGTTGTGCTTCAATCAACAAATCTCTATCTTGGGAAAACATTACGCGCCCAAGTTCCATTGCTCGGTCAAGTAAAATATCATCTGGCGTGTTACGTCGGTCATCTTCCTGAACAGTTAGAACATCTACACCTCGTTGACGCAACCCCTCAGTAATAGCTTTATGGACGTGTTCATCCATATACAAAGCTACACTCACACCAGCAGCCCTTTTGCCCGAAGTTTAGCTGCTACAGGAGATACCCCCGCCTCTTTTCTTGCCTGTTTTGCCCACTGTAGGCTTTCCTCTATTTGAGCATCAATGATCTCTTTATGATCCCAATAGTAAGCCAGTGCTGAGTAGATTTGGCTCATCGTCAAGTAAGGATGCTGAACGTGCAATTCATCAGGACTCCAACCATAAGCCATCTGAGCCATCACCAACTCGATCACTTTCATCGTTGTACCTGAAATAACAGGCACGCCCCTTTCATTTAGCTGCACGTACTTATAATCACTCGGAGTTGGCATTGTTATACCTAAATCTTTTCAATCTATACCAATTTTATTGCTTTGCCAGTACAGCATAGAGCCATAATCGGAGCGAAATAATGATTGATGATGCACCTTACGGCAGTGAGCGTTGAGTGGAGAAATTAGCACAGTATCGGCAAGCCGTAAAATCATTGAGAAAAGCGATCGCACTAAGGCTTACTCCTCCCTTGCTGATCGCAACAGCCAAATTACTTAACATCAAATGGTATAAATAGTCTTCTTTCTCCACCTGGGGACGGAAACTCAAGAAAATTCCTTAAAATGGGCGTATGGCGCAACGTTCCCGCAAGAAGACCCAACCACAAGCATCTCAACTCAACTGGTCAAGCTCAACAGAACTGGTTAGCTTGGTTTTTGAAGTCGTCCCTCAAGAAAATTCCACCCTCTTTCCCCAATACACCATTGGTCTACACGCCTGGTTTCTCGACCAAGTACGCTCAATTGACCCCGAACTTTCGGCCTATCTCCACGATGGCGAGTCAGAAAAGCCCTTCACTATTTCTGGATTAGAAGGTCAGTTACTCACCAACGGCAGACAGCTGCAACTGATAGCTGACACTTCCTATCGCTGGTACGTCACTGCCCTTTCATCACAACTAGCACAGTGGCTGCTCGATTGGGTGCAGCGTTTACCAGAAACCCTTGACCTGCGTAATGCACCGTTAAAGATTCATTGTGTAAACTTCGCCCATCCACCTACTACTTATCATCAGCTACTTCAGGATGAGCCAGGGAAAACCGTCACTCTTACTTTTGTCACCCCTACTAGCTTTCGTCGAAAAGGTCATCACCTCCCCCTCCCCTGGCCAGTGAATGTGTTTCACAGCTACCTGCGCCGCTGGAATGACTTTTCGGGGATGCCTTTTGAGCAAGAAGCCTTCTTGGAATGGGTTGATGAATACACACTGATTACTCGCCATCAACTCGAATCGGTAAAGGTGGCAGCGGGGAAGAAGGGTTCGGTAACGGGATTTACTGGAGCAATTGAGTTTACCCTCTCCCGTGCTGCACAGAAACATCCAGAGTGGGTGCAGCTATTCTTTACTCTAAGTAAGCTAGCTCCTTACTGCGGGACGGGTCATAAAACTACCTTTGGATTAGGGCAGACTCGGTTAGGTTGGCTAGGCGCTAAAGAATCTAGTGAGATACCGTCAGTGTCAACTCAAGTGGCACAGCGCATTACTGAACTAACGGAAATCCTGATGGGGCAACAAAAGCGTACTGGAGGAGAACGGGCTAGTTCTGTGTGTTCCACAAGAGCAACGATTTTGGCGAGGCAGGAGTTTGGGGAATCGTTGTTGGATATCGCGGCTGATTTGGAGATGCCTTATGAGACTGTGAAAACTTACGCCAAGTTGGCTAGACGTGCTTTGAAATTACAGGAGTCCCTATCTCCTCCAGGAAGCTAGTTGGCTGGGTTGTTGCAAATCTCGACATCTGGGGGAGAATCAAGTTATGCTAGACGCTAACGCAGTTTTTGGCTTGCTCATAGTAGGGTACAAAAACTGTGGGTCAAAACGATTAGAACCTTGAAAATCAAATATTTTGGTTTTGTTGGCTTGTTCCATAGCCACTTGCCTTGGAACCGAAGCTCAGGCAAAATCGCTGAAATGCCTATTCTTTCGTTGTGAGCTTCGGTGCCTTATCCTGTAAGGGCTACAGCGTTTTTTTTGAGAGATTTTTGGAGTTTTGTACGTACAAAATCGGTGAGCTTCGGAAACCGCCTCTAGAACCTATACAGGGTAAAGGATTCAAATCGAGGGGTTTCACTTACCTATTCCCCGCAAGGGGATGGAAACCAACCAAGTATCAATAACTTCGCTTTTGTTGCCTTTCAAGTTTCACTTACCTATTCCCCGCAAGGGGATGGAAACTGGTCTAAATTTTCTAGACGCTGTTTACGCTGCTGTCCTGACAAGTTTCACTTACCTATTCCCCGCAAGGGGATGGAAACTTTAGGTAAAAAAGACATAAAAAAAAATCAAATTAGGGTTTCACTTACCTATTCCCCGCAAGGGGATGGAAACTAAAAAGCTGTGATACATCCTAAAACCTTCATCGTTCCAAAGTTTCACTTACCTATTCCCCGCAAGGGGATGGAAACCTTCTGGACATTTTTGAGTACGACCACGTCCTCCACGAGTTTCACTTACCTATTCCCCGCAAGGGGATGGAAACCTGAGACAGTGGACGCGATCGCCTAGGTTGTCAACGTTTCACTTACCTATTCCCCGCAAGGGGATGGAAACAACCCTCCTCTGGCTCAGCAGCGACTTCTATTGGGTTTCACTTACCTATTCCCCGCAAGGGGATGGAAACACATCTTCTATGGCTTTCCTCTATAATGGAAGAGGTGACGTTTCACTTACCTATTCCCCGCAAGGGGATGGAAACGCAAGAGACAGCCGAGTAGCTATGTGGCTAGTAGGGTTTCACTTACCTATTCCCCGCAAGGGGATGGAAACCCTCCTCATCAATCCTACTACGCCGTCCCATCTCACGTTTCACTTACCTATTCCCCGCAAGGGGATGGAAACCCATAATTCTAGTTCATCCCATAGTTCCTTAAGTCTCGTTTCACTTACCTATTCCCCGCAAGGGGATGGAAACGTCCTCTACGACACCCTGCTGGCCGCCGCCCCCGAGTTTCACTTACCTATTCCCCGCAAGGGGATGGAAACGGTCAATATGTTCAGTTGGAACAGTAACCGTAGTCATTGTTTCACTTACCTATTCCCCGCAAGGGGATGGAAACGTGGGTGCCGCGATAGGTGATGTGAGTTCGTTTGAAAGTTTCACTTACCTATTCCCCGCAAGGGGATGGAAACCCGCCACAGCCCAGCTGTGATGTGCAAGCCCTTGTTCGAGTTTCACTTACCTATTCCCCGCAAGGGGATGGAAACCGGGTGAGGTTGTCGTCGGCATCGAGAGGCGCTGCACTGTTTCACTTACCTATTCCCCGCAAGGGGATGGAAACTTTATGCAAGAAATTAAATTTTCAGATTCAATTTTAATAGTTTCACTTACCTATTCCCCGTAAGGGGACGGAAACTAAAGAAAGTCGGTTGAAGCCTCAATCCGTAACAGCCAAATCATGCAAGTTGTAAGCACAACAGCATAGCATTGAGGTAGGAAAAAGATTGATTCTGGATCGCCATGTCTGCCAAAGATATCTTTCACGAAGTGGTCAAGAGAGCCTTGCAAAAAGATGGATGGCAGATTACCCAAGATCCGCTCTCTATTAGTGTAGGTGGCGTGAATCTTTCTATCGATTTAGGAGCAGAACGACTAATTGCAGCAGAACGGGAAGGCAATAAAATTGCAGTTGAAGTCAAAAGCTTTCTGGAGCGAGCGTCTGCAATCTCGGAATTTCACACAGCCTTAGGACAATTTATCAACTATCGAGGAGCACTAAGACAAGACGAGCCAGATCGAGTTTTGTATCTGGCAGTACCTCTTACAACCTATCAATCATTCTTTCAACTGGATTTTCCCAAGGCGATGGTAGAGGAGAATCAAGTCAAAATGATTATCTATGACGCCAAACGCGAGGTGATTGCCCAATGGAAAAACTAGCAAGGTATCGGCAGCTTGTACAACAAATGCTACTAGAGTATAGCAAGCACAAGCCATCTCATGGAGATATTGAAGTAGAGACGATTTTTGATACAGAGCGCGATCATTACCAAATCGTACACGTAGGCTGGAATCAAGATCGTTGGGTACATAGCTGTATCATCCATATTGATATCAAGGGTGAAAAGATTTGGCTTCAGTGGAATGGCACAGAGGATGATCTTGCAGTAGATTTGGTTGCGGCTGGAGTTCTCAAGGAGGATATTGTTTTAGGATTCCAGTCACCCTTCATGCGGCAGTTTACTGACTATGCAGTGGGGTAACTATTGAGGTTCTCATTTGAGAGCAATACAGATTTTTGTATTTTTGTAGGGGCACGATAATATCGTGCCCTTATCGTGTAATCTAGGCAAAAGTGTTAAAAATCCATCAATGTCTACCTGAGTGGCTGTTGTGTCATTAAGCTTTGAAGTTTGGCTTCATCAAAAGCAATGCCCCGACGTTCAAAATATTTTTGAATGTTGATTTGCACAAATAAATCTTTGAGTTCTTCAGCAATTTCTTGGGGTGGGTTTCCTGATAAAGCGATCGCAATCAAACGTTCTGCGGTGTGAATTTCACCACAGTCAATTGCTAGAGAAGCAGCACTACGATGCAACACCGAACGAGTTGGCTCTGCTTCAATATCGTTGGCTACTAATTCAGCCGCTAGCAATTCTTTTTCAAACGCTTCCCTAGATAATTGCTCCGCCTGAGTGTGGTTGCCCTTAAGTTTAGCAACCTCTACCATCTCAGCCAAATCCATTGCTTGTTGATGTAACTCTTGAATGTGACTCATTTTTTTACGATGAAGGCTAAAGGTTTACTAGTTCCTTAATGTCTGAATCCATTTAAGAAGAGGGTTCACGATACCAAAAGCAAAATAGCTTGAAAGCATTGCAGTTCAATGGATTATCACAGAAATTAGCGATCGCATCCATTACAGCCCTACGTGCGATCGCGCCAAAGGGACAGCACCATTATGCGATCGCATAACGATGAAGAGCCAACTTTGTGTGTACATTGTCCACTTCATTAGTTAAACTGTCAGTAAATTGTCAACTCAATTGCAAGTGAGGCTATGCCTGAAACCTCTAAACCTAAAGACTGCCGAATTGATCTGAGAGTTACCCAAGAACAAAAAGAGCTATTGGAACGTGCAGCAAGCCTCAAAGGAATTTCCCTAAGTGCCTACACACTCTTTTATGTCTTGCCAGCAGCCAGACAAGATATAGACTACTATGAAAGGCTGGTTTTATCTGATCGCGATCGAGACTTATTTATGTCAGTTATGGAAAATCCACCAGAACTGAGCGGTAAACTCAAGTCTGCTATTAGACAGTATAGAGATAAGTACGGTAAGTAGTAGTGCAATGGAATTTCCTACCCATCGATAAAACCCATCAACGAGATAGCTTTAATTGTGGCTATCCCATTTTAAATGAATACTTGAAACGATTTGCTAGGCAAAACCACAATAAGGGTATTGCTAAAACATTTGTAGCCATTTCGGCATCAGGCGGATTAAAAGTTGATGGTTACTATACACTCAGTTCCAGCATCATTGAGTATGAATCTATCCCTGAATCTTTCCAACGTGGGATGCCTGGTTATCCAATTCCAGCAGTACTAATTGGAAAGCTAGCCGTCGATAATTTAGTGAAAGGGCAAGGTTTAGGCAGAGAACTACTAGTAGATGCGCTTTATCGGGCTGTGCGCGCTTCTATGGAAATCGGTATATTTGCTGTTAGAGTTGATGCTATAGATTTACAGGCAAAGAAATTTTATCTCAAACACGAGTTTATTCCCTTTCAGGACAAAGAACTCTCGCTCTTTTTGCCGATGGAAACAATCTTAAGAGAGTTTAGTTAACGTTGATTTACACAAATAAATCTTTGAGTTCTTCATCATTACCAGGACTTACGCTCGAGACACGATAAACGGGTAGAGGCGTATAGCTGCCCCTACAGATGGTGGTTCCACGGGAGATTTGTGTAAGTCCTGATTACGATATGAAATTGATAGGCGCGATCGCTCTCATACCATTTCTCGCGTGAAGATGCACAAAAGTAGCTTGTGCACACCAGGGAGAGTTTGTGTAGCCGCAGTCTTCTAGACTGAGGGTAATAAAATGCACTCGTCACGGGAGAATTGGTATCAGAATCCTTCTAACAACCGTTGCACCGAAACTACAATGTCAGGAAATGCCAGGGGACAAATTTCTCCAGCCGTGAAGGTCAATAATGACGCATAGTTACCATTAACGGGTTCGCGGAACACGTTGAGCCGCTGATGTTTCAAGTCCACAACCCAATATTCCCGAATCAGAGCAGCAGCGTAAGCTTTTCGCTTAGCATCAAGGTCTTTACTCAGGGTAGTGTTAGCGTACTCAATTAGCCAAAAAATATTTTCAGGATACGGATGACGGGTACGGTAGAGGGCGCGGAGCGGTTCTACAATCGCCAAGTCCGGCTCTGGTTCAGAGCCACTTTCAGGCAGTGTAATCGGCTTGGCATCGCGCACGACGACTCGGTGCCAGAGCAGTTCCCTCAAGTAGTCAGCTGTATCGGTACTCTTCTGAGCGTGCTCTGGACCCTCTGGGGGCATTTCAATGATTTCTCCGTTCAATAGCTCAACGTGACGACTCTCTAGAAGACCAACTTCGATCATCCGGTGATAGTCATCTAGAGTCCATTTAGCGATCGTAACGGTCATCACGGCGTCCTCCTGACTCCTGACTCCTGACTTCTGATATCATGTCCGGTTGCATCGGTATTGCAAGACAAAACACTTGGTATTTGATAGTACTCTTAACCCATTACCCATTACCCAATATGCAAGAACGAAGCCAACGGACTTGATATGACTCCTATTTTCCTAGGAGATGTCACTTAAACAGCACTCGCCTGTCCAACCTGAGTCAAGAAGCAGAACGCATGAAGGATATAACTAGCACACTCTGATGGTGAGGTGTTGTAAAATGCACGCCAAGCGGCAGCTTTGTACTCGTCATACTGGTCAGTTTTCTCAGGAAAGTGAGCTAACCAAGCTAATCTCACAGCATGGCCGATCAGCACGTCCAGCACAAGATACTCTTCAATCTGTAGCTCCGGATTGTACTCTAGGAGCGCCGCTAATTCCATCAGTGCCTCAATATTGACTTGCCGATATTCTGGTGCCTCAATCTTATTGAGCAAATGCTCCACCCGCAGAGCAAAATTCTTTTCTCCTGGCGTCATCTCTGAGAGGATAAGCTCACTATCTAAACGATTACGGCGCTCCAACTTATCACCTATCACCACACCTTTGCAGTGTTTCATCACTTGCCAGACACTGGGGTAGAAGTCTTTAGGAACCCGCCCTGCACTACCATCTAACTGCCGTTTCCTAACCCAACTTCCCGCCGTTGATGCTTCTTCTTTTTCATCCTGATTCTCCGGCAAAACGACCAAATTAATAGCTTGCTCTGGCTGTTTGACGCGCAAAGATTCTTGCTGTCGTAGCTTTTGGTTGATGCCCTCATATCCAGCTAAACAGGAGCGCAGCCGCATCTTAACTTCAAACGGGCTTAAGTGCATAAGCTGTTCATAAGCTTCATCCTGAGTGACTCCTAACTCAGCAGCGAGTTCACTGGTTAACAGAAGAATGAAATACCCAACCCGCAGTGTCAGCAATCCCTGAAATAAATCCGGTTCTGATTTTATCAACAGGCCAAGGTAAATGAGGATTTCTTGGGTAAGGACGCGATCGCGAATATCCTCTCGACAAAACTCATCAATCTTGGCACTGATTTCTAAATGCGACATCGGGGTTTTAATCAACGACGCCTCACTGTAAGCTCTACCAACAGTAATTTGCTTACCCCGCACCAAAATCTCTGTCACGGCATCAGACAAACTGATATCTACCTTATTGAGCAACCCAGCTGCTTGACGCACCACAGCCCAATAGAGAGCCGCTGCTTCAGTACCCACCTTTGTATAAACTTCATTGAGCAAATCTGCCACCGTCACTCGCTCTGCCGGTCCACCAAAACCCGTATCAAAATCCAATCCCCGCAGACGCTTCAAGGTACGCAATAACTCGATCTGCTCATAGAGGTTCTGGGACTCCCGCAAACTATCCAGCAATAACTTCAGGTTAGTTTCACACTCCAGTAGAAATTCCTGAGTATGACCTAAAGGTCCACTTTTGCCTGGATGGCTGGTTAGGTAGTAGCAACGCAGGGCCGCATCTTTAACCGGTGACTGCGTGAACTCAAATTCTTGCAGAAAACTAATTCGCTCAGTTCCAGCTGTCAGCATCAATTCATTGAGACGCCCCAGTTTCACCTGCACGCCATGACACAAACCATCTTTCAATTCTTGTATCAACTTGAGTAAGGGTGACCCTTGGAGTTGCTCTTGGTCGTCCGTAGCACCCGTCTGACTCCCCGTCTCCAACATTGTATGAGTCAACAACAGCGTCATCGTCGGACGCCCCAATTCTCCCCAATTCCGTTGAATATAAGCGAGTTCGCTTTTAATCTGATCCACCAAAAAATGGTAGTCAAGAGTCAGGTAAAACTGCTGTTGGTCTAAAAACGCAGGCAGGAACACTATTGTCTCTTGCCCAATGCGAAAGATTCTCGATGTTGTCAGACTCCGCAGGCGTCGCATCGGACGTCCCGTCAAACCTAGCCTGTCACAGTGTCCCATTTGAGCGTAAACAGCAGAAAGCTCTGTTGCCTGACGCACCTGCACTGGATCTACCTGTTTTGGTGTCTGCGTCGCAATCCCGTAAGCTGCCAGTTGAGCCTGTAAATTTTCATCCTCTGCCAGCAGAGCAATTTGTACTACTGGATCTTGATGACGCCCCACGCACAAATGACGCCCCAGAGGGTCAATATCTCCTGGTGCTAGTAACCCTTCGCTCAACAACTGACCTAGAACATACAAACTCTGCGCCCACACCAGAGGCACATTTTCGTTAGGAAGGCGTTGCTGGCTATGGGGAGACTTTCGCTCTGCCTCTATGTTCTCTCGCGATACGTAATACAGTTCCGGTAGCAATCCTATGCCGTCTCGTTCAATGAGCAAACTCTTTAAACACTCCTGATAGTCCTTAACTTGTTCGGCGTCTCCCCGAAACAAACCATCCAACACCAGGTAAGTAAAAAATAAAGGCCACTCAGACTCAATATGTTCAAACTGTTGCAGTTCCCAAGGTTCGTAATGCAGGCGAGTGGTATCTTCCAAAACAGTTTGGTGACCATCTCGCAGGAAACGTTTGCAGCCGTAGCGACCCTCTAGCTTTTTAACAATATCGTTTCTCGTGCGTTCAACCAGCTCAACATTTTCCATTGCAAACGCTGGGTAACTAATCACACTTAACAGCGCCGCATCAGTTTCTTTAGAACTCGATTCCCGTGGTAGCAAAGATTTCAGGGTAATACGTGCTCTGGCAATCTCATCCGGTAAAACATGAATAACTGATGCCTGAGAACCACGCACACCAAATAAATCCAACCCATTGATAGCTTCCAATGCTGCCTTAGCCATGCCGACGGAACTAGCATTCAGTTCAGGGTTACCGCGATTAATCTTATTACCTCGCTCCCAGATGCCATAATCAGGCGTCCGGTAAGCCCGACCGATGTAATACACCAAATTTTGAATAAAGCTTACTTCGTCAATGCTGTAGATAATGTGTAACCCTGATGCCGTCATCTGAGCCAGCATCAGCACAAACAAAGACGTGGCATCTAGCTGCAAATGCCCCCATGCGTCATCACCTACCACAACATCACCCGTGCTGGTGTTGTACTTGGCGTGCAAGCAATCCAGAAAAGATTGAGTTTCTTTGAAACGCTCAACTTTGTGAGCTTGCCGCATCATGCAGAACAATAGCCCACGCATGAGCTTAACCACGCTTTGTTCCAATTCATAGGTACGCCCACCGTCGCCATCAAGCTTGCGGTAAGCCAAAGCCAGTCCCCAAACCGCCAAAATGCTGTAAACGTTGTCACGCACCCAGGCATCTGTATAGTCGCCGTGGGCATTAATTGCGGTACTTGCAGGTAGTAAACCAGTAATTGGGTTTTGACGATTAAGAATGACCGCCTTAATTTGATGGTAGTAGTCGTCTAACCGAGCTGGCAGTTGGGAAGCAATAAAAGACATACCCCTCTTTAGGAGAATTCCAATAATTTAGATTTGTGGCTCTCGTAGTAAATCACCCATCTCAAAAGCTTAAACAAACTATAGACAAAATTTATTCAGTTTGGCAGAACAGACTATTGCCGTTTTGCCAATTATTGGTTACATTAATTTACGTAAGGCGTTACAAAACGTTAAATAACGGAGCAAAGACTATGCAAGGTGAAAATCGCAACGATCCAAAGTTCGGCTTTACTCCTCAAGCTGAAAACTGGAACGGTCGTCTAGCTATGATTGGCTTCATCGCCGCTCTAATCACAGAATATGTTACTGGTCAAGGTGTATTGCATTTCTGGGGTCTGCTGTAATTCAAGAGATGCATGAAATCTCTAATCAATCTGGATAATTAGCTGGGCGTTTACTGCAAAAACCCCAGCTTTTTTATTCCCTCTCAAGGTGTTTGTAACCGCAGATTTCAACAGGCGTGAAGTACACAGACAAGACCTCATGCACTAGCTAGGTAGAAAGCCTGTTTTACTTCTGAATTCTGACAACAGACACAAACATTACTACTGTAGGGTATTTATTGCCCATTAATAATTAAAGAAGGGCGACGCCTGCGTCGCCCCAACCACTAGCCGCAAATTATAGCGACAAGGCTATTTAGCGGATGTATTCTTTAAGAATGCTATTGCGATTGGGATGACGCAGTTTACGGAGGGCTTTTGCTTCAATTTGTCGAATTCGTTCACGGGTGACATTAAAGATTTGGCCGATTTCTTCCAAGGTTTTCATGCGTCCATCATCCAATCCATAACGCAACCGGAGAACGTCACGTTCGCGGGGGCTAAGGGTATCGAGGACACTTTCTAGATCTTCTCGCAGCAGATTTTTGGAAACTTGATCTTCTGGGGTTTCGCCATCGGCTTCAATAAAGTCTCCGAGTCGGGAATCTTCTTCTTTACCGATTGGCGTTTCAAGGGAGATTGGGAGTTGGGCAGATTTGGCAATAAATCGCAGCTTTTCGATGGTCATTTCCATACGATCTGCAATTTCTTCTTCAGTGGGCTTGCGACCCATTTCTTGGGATAAAATCTTAGTGGTTTTTTTGATGCGCGAGATGGTTTCGTAGAGGTGAACGGGTAAGCGGATTGTGCGAGACTGATCGGCGATCGCTCTAGTTATTGCCTGACGAATCCACCAAGTAGCGTAGGTGGAGAACTTGTATCCCTTTT
>DALYIW010000152.1:12275-19710 GCA_031970155.1 Coleofasciculaceae cyanobacterium CTOTU46601
AATCAAACCTAAAGAGCCTTCCTGGATCAAGTCTTGAAATGACAGACCTCGGTTCATGTATTTCTTGGCAATTGACACCACCAAACGTAAGTTTGACTGCACCATTTTGTCCTTAGCCCGCCGACCTAAGTAAAGGCGATGACGAAAGGCTGGCAGTGCCATGTTCACTTCTGTTGCCCATTCACTGTCTTTTGGCTCTCGCTCTAGTTGAGCCATCAAACGTTCGCGTATACGCTCTAATTCCAATAAATCAGCAATTTTACGAGCTAGTTCAATTTCTTCATCTGCCCGCAGTAGCCGGATGCGACCAATTTCTTGCAGATATAAACGAATAGAATCTTCCGTATATTGCTTCTTTTTTGTCTGGGTGCGACGGCGGGTAGAGCGTACCTTACCAGGCTTATCGTCTTCCTCATCCGGTTGAGCGTCCACGGGCTCTTCTCGGTTCGCATCATCCTCGATTAATAATTCCAACTCGCTCTGCGGCAGAGTGATAGTTGCGAATATATCGTTTGCCTGGGTCATGCCTTTTTCCTCATGCTCCTTCAGTTAAAGACTAGTAGATGTGTTCGTTAATCTACTTAAGATAGCTTAGCCAGTGAGTAACTTCCCGCTACATTCTAAGATCATTTAATGGTTGAGCCTGAAAAACAGAATAAAAATTATTTCCCTAAACTCAACATTCGAGAGAATGCTTTATACAGTAAGTCTTAATGCTGGCTGCTCTTGAGACTTTTCAATTGTAGCCCTAAATACAAAAACTGTACGTTGGGTTTTAACTTAAATCTCTGGCGATCAATTGAGCTTATAAAAAGCTTTTACACAAAACTAATGTCAGTGAAATTAATGCACCCATAATGTAAGTTGCCTTTCCTTGAGTTAGTTGTACTGTGATTGGCTTCTTAGTCAAGTTGTTGAGGTGAGCTAGGTTTCGACTGTCTCACCAGTCGTTTACCAGCTGACTCCCGATCAGGTCAAATGTCGAGTAACAGTTGCTACTACACTTTGGAGTACCTTGTGAACTTGAGAAATTGGATTGATTTGTCCTAGTAGGTATAATCGTTTTCTCAATTTACTCTAGCTTCTAACTCGATTACCCCGGATAAATAGCTGAAATCTACTAAGCCATTTTAATGAATTCAGCTGATAGATGACAGGCACAATGTCTGAGAACTTCATCGCCTTATTTGTTTGTGCTAGTACATATGTTCTGCTAAGTTAGCTGATATCTTCTCTGACTACGTTAACGAAGTTCTGCTGTATGAGAGATATTTTCTACAGCCGGAGAAAGGGAAAGTAGTCAGAATGGGAAGTTGGTGTAAGACAAGTGTAAAACAATTGTTTTAACACACAATCCAAGCAGATGTGGTCAAGGTACTAGTAAAAAAAGCTTTATACAGTGGTCAATCCAATATAGGTTTATCGAACCAACGGCTGACTCTGCTGCCATAACTGGTCAATTGTAATGAAATGATAACCTTGTTGTAGCAACTGAGGAATTAATTGAGCTGTTGTTTGGGCTACGTCTTGTCCTCCGCAGTAACCATCATGCAAGACAATCAGTGACCCATTCTGAACTTGCCGTAGAACTCGCTGCACCACTACACTGACCCCAGGACGCTCCCAGTCTTCAGGGACGACACTCCACATGACTGGTCGATATTTCCACTGGTACAACAAACTTAATGTTTGAGGTGTAAACAGACCGTTAGGAGGGCGAACGTCTCGAAAATTTTCTGGGCGAATCTTATCAGCTTGAGCGTAATACATGGGCGTTGGGCAAACCCCTTCTCGAACAGTAGTGTTCTGGGTTGGCGATCGCTTCTTGGCCTGATTAACGACGTTAGCAGCGCTAGTGTGATCTAAAGAGGTAGCAGTTGTACTAGGGTCTGTTTTCCAATCCTCAGATCCCCCCCAGCCCCCCTTATTAAGGGGGGAAAATTCAGTCAAAGTCCCCTGTTTTAAGGGGGATTTAGGGGGATCGAAATCTGACGAGGAAGTTGGAAAGCACGAACTAGAGAGGGCAACGCAAATCGCTGCTTGGGTTTTTTCCAAACTCTGCTTGAGGGCATCCGGTGTGAGGAAGGGAAAAGAAGTATGGTCATATCCATGTAAGCCAATCGAGTGCCCCCTGTTGTAAACCTCTCTGGCAACGGAGGGCGATCGCTCTACGCAAACACCCAACCAGAAAAAACTGGCTTTGATGTTGTAATGATCTAGTACTTGCAGGAGTTCTGGAGTGTACTGGGGATGAGGGCCGTCATCAAAAGTTAGTGCGATCGCTCGTGAGTTCGTTGCTCCTGTCCAGAGGCAGGTGGGAAAAGAAGGTTTAAGAATCCGGTACAGGATAGGATACAGGGGAGCAAACTGCATTCGGTTGTTGTACTCTCTAGTTGTTAGTGAAGTGAGTTTTAAAAGTCTGACTTTTAGACAAGGCGACTTATTGGGTCATCGCCACCTCTTGTCGCTTCTGATGAGTGTCTGTCTGACAGTAGCTCTTACCAGTTGTGACGCCGTTACTACTAATCAGTATGAAGCAACTGCACTCACAACGCTGACCTGGCAAGTCAAGTATTCTACTGACCCTGTGAATGATAAAGATCCGCGCTTTGAGGAGTTTGCGTCTAATTCCTTACTCAACCGCAATGGAGAGAAACCCATCGGCGCTATCCTTGAAGACGATAAAGGTTTGTGGTGGCCTATTTTGCCGCCACGACCCAGAATTGATGAAGTTGAACAAAGGCAACAACCTCAGGAAGAGCCAAGCCCACCGGAACTGTTGCGGAGTGTGAAATACCAGATAACTTACCAACAGGATGGCAAGAAGGTTACCCTACCGACTAACTACGACGTTTACCGACAGGTGGCCAGAGTATATCCTTCCCGTAAGCCTTTGCGATTAACATTGGGAATCAACAATGCTTCTGTGACAAAAGCTGAGCTAGCAGAACGATAGCCTAGGGTCTAGGTTCAGTGTTGTATTCATTAGACCTACTTGAAAATAGGGAGTCGGGAGTCGGGAGTCGGGAGTTGGGGAAGAAAGATTTTCATTTCGCCGATAATGAAAGCTACCCCTTTCCATCGCTAAAAACCAAAGTTTATGTCAGTGACAGTCAATTGACCATCAAAGGCATAGAGAGTAATACGAGAGATGTTTGGCTGTTCTACTCTCAACAGGGCATTAGGAGGAATTAGTGAATCAGAACCTGCTAGATTTGGCCCTGTCATGGACTGACGCTCTAAAAGTTTGTCTTGGTGGTCATAGGCCGACAGAATGGTGCGCTGGGAACTGGTGACATAGCAGCTGAACATACAAACAGGTTCCGAGAACCGGGCTTCCAGCCAACCGCTTTTCGGGGCACCCATGAGGACGGTGCTACCAGAACGGGGTGGGTAGGCTGGATTTGAAGGTTGGAGAGCGATCGCATTAATCAACGCGATCCCATAGTGGTGAAACTGATGCTCCACGACTTCAAAACATTTCAGGTCTTCCAGGTTAAGGCAGACGCTAGAAGGTCTTATCACGAGTAAATTAGAGTCACTCTTCGCACAACTCCTACAAGGAGAAGCCATAACGGATTTTGGCTTGATACGGTTAATTGTCGGTTCAAACGCTTGAGAACCTCTGATTTTATTGGACTGGAGACTGCACTGCATTGTTATAAACCTCGGTGAAGTCACTTTTTCCAAAACTGGAGCACTTTGACTTGAAAACAGCCAAATTTCTTGGTTTCTCTGGGATGACCAACTCCTAAACCCAGAAACACCTTTGTATTTCTCCAGCCTCCTCAACTCCTTACTGCCACAGTGTTTTACACCAGTTCCGACTAATCCTCTCTCACACCTAATACCAATGCTGCTCCGGAGAAAAGCAGATAATTTAAACTACAAAAGTTTTTTAAAGAATTTCTGATTTTATTTTGTATTTTTTGACAAAAGCTTCACACTTCTTTAATCCTTTGACGAGATATTAATACCTAAAGTTACCGACACTTACCTAATTGCCTAAGTGCCAAATAAGAAATCAGAAGAAACAGGGAAAGAGGAATGCTCTTTTTTTGTTTATCTTTCTTGTCCCCCTTGTCCCCTTTGTCCCCCTTGTCCCCTCTTCTTCGGTAAAGGAAATCAACCAAGAGTGAGAAGCTCTAGATGCCATAATCAGAAATTATGGCAATAGCGATAAGATTTGGACACGGATGAGGTTTGGACATGATTGAGCCAAATGGCTTCAAACAGCACTCTTTGGTGACTTCCCTAGGAAGAATGGTGTATTACACAGCCGAAGAGATGCCTTGGAAGGGAACAGATGCCGCCCAGCCTCAAGAATTGCCAACACTAGTGTTTTTGCATGGTT
The DNA here is from genome assembly GCA_031970155.1 of Coleofasciculaceae cyanobacterium CTOTU46601. Lineage (GTDB taxonomy): Bacteria > Cyanobacteriota > Cyanobacteriia > Cyanobacteriales > Coleofasciculaceae > DALYIW01. The sequence goes on from DALYIW010000152.1 coordinate 16,630, forward strand.
TTGGCGGTGGGTCGTCTGCTTATGAATGGTCAAAGGTTTACCCAGCATTTGCGACTGAGTATCGAATTCTTGCACCCGATTTAATCGGTTGGGGTCGTTCGGAGCATCCGGAACGAAATTACCAGATTGATGACTACATTACCACAATTATCGAGTTCCTTGAACAGACCTGCACTCAAGCGACGCCAGTAGTAGCGTCTTCTCTGACGGCAGCATTTACTATCCGGGCTGCGATCGCTCGCCCAGATTTATTCAAGTCCCTGATTCTCACAACACCCGCAGGGCTATCTGATTTTGGGGAAGACTATGCACGCAGCTTTTTTGCCCAGTTAGTCAGTACCCCAATTCTGGATCGCATCCTCTACACCACCGGCATTGCCACCAGTGGCGGTATCCGCAGTTTCTTAGAAAACCGTCAATTTGCTCGTCCCAATCGGGTTTACCAGGAAATCGTGGACGCTTATTTACAATCAGCCCAGCAGCCAAATGCCGAGTATGCCGCACTTTCTTTTGTACGCGGAGACTTATGCTTTGACCTATCTCTGTACGTGCCTCAACTGACTACCCCCACGGCAATCATCTGGGGACAGAAGTCGGAATTTACTGGGCCAGAAATTGGTAAACGTCTAGCTGATCTCAATCCACAAGCTATTCGAGTCTTTCAACCCCTTGACGATGTTGGGTTGACCCCCCAGCTAGAGTTACCTGCGGTGACAATTGGTTTAATCCGGCGATATTTGAATTTGCTTGACAAAGAACAGGGAGAGAAAGAATAAAGATTTGTTCCTGTTTCTAAGTTTGAGTTAAAAAATTCCCCCTCTCCTTGTCTTAAATCTACCCTTTAGTTTTGCTTGATTCTGACATCAATTACGCTGACATTGAAACTGTAATTTATGCCCTCTAATTGAACTGGTGTCCCTATCTTAATTTTGCTATTCCCCAGCACTGGCCCATCTTTTGTCATTGTTGCTTGACCTCCTAAGGTCATTAACATATCAGTACTAAAAGAGTTCGCCCTGGGATCGGGTATCTCTTTAACAGTGCCATTAGGCTGTGGTACCAGTATGGTTCGCGGCAGTTCTTTTACAGATTTAATGTCAACCTGACCATAAGGCTCATTGCGAATGATGATGTTTGTTTTTTTCTGTGTCTTAAACTGATTGAGCAACGCTGGCGGATTACCCACACTTAAACCCCGGACAAGTACATCTACTTCTATCGGTTTTTTATCACTGAGTTGGGCGACGGAACCGGAAGTACCGGGAAAGAAAAAGATACCTACAATCACTAATAAAATCACCAAGGCTGCACCTACGTCGAGAAGGCTTACCTTGCCGAACAGCCGTCCTTTAGAATCTAAAATAGCCATGAAACGTTGTTTAGCCTTTTTGCAAAAAGAACTTCTAGAAAAACACTCTCTAGCACTACATAGTCAAGAGCTAGACCCTGGTCATTCTTTAGTCCTGTGTTAAATTACCACGACTGCTGAAATAGATCAGCATGACTTGGTTGAGTTTTTGGAGGGATTTATCTCCAACACCCTAACGCTTTGCCTTCCATACTAAGAGTAAAGGTCTGAGATAAAAAGAATGTAGGAGGCAAGGCCCGAACGGCAACTTAAAACCCTTAAATGCCGTCCTTATTTCTAGGCTTTTCGAGTATAGCTGTCTTGGTCGTATCTCACATGTTGAATCCGTTATCTTTTCTTTCTCGTCAGTATCGGCGTCGTTGGTTGTATCCCTTGCTTTCTGGCTTCTTGGCGTTGAGTTTTGTGGTGGGAACAGCACAGGTGACGCAAGCTTCATTGTTTGACCTGCTTTTTCCAGCCATTCAGTTTGTTCAACTATCCAATATTTCCGATCGCCAGGAGGTTCAGATAGGGCGGCAGATCAATCAGCAGCTGGTTCGTAAAGATATTGAGCTTTATCGCAATCCGGAAATTACTGATTATGTTACTGAAATTGGTCAGCGGATGGTCCGGCAGAGCAAACGGCCGGATATTCCTTATACCTTTCAGGTGGTTAAAGATAAAAACCTGAATGCCTTTGCTACAATGGGAGGCTTTGTATACCTCAACAGTGGTTTGATTGCAGCAGCAGATAATGAAGCTCAACTTGCTAGTGTAATTGGTCATGAGATTGGTCATATTGCGGCGCGACATTCGATCCAGCAAATGCGACAGCAGGCGATCGCACAAGGCTTAACAGCTGCTGCTGGACTAGACCGTAATACGTTGGTCAATCTTGGTACAAAAGTAGCACTTCAGCTTCCTAATAGCCGTAAGGACGAATTTCAGGCCGATCAACTGGGTCTGGCAAGTATGAAATCGGCAGGTTATGCTCCCTCAGGGATGGTTGCCTTTATGGAAAAGCTGCTTAAAACTGGGGGTTCTGTTCCTACTTTCTTAAGTAATCATCCAGCTACCTCGGATCGGATTAAGGCTTTAGAGCAAGCTATTGACCCAGCAACAGCAGATGTAGGCGAAGGCTTAGATACAAATGCTTACAAAGATAAAATTCGCACTCTTTTATCTGAATCGCCGACAAGACGCTCGTTAAACCGCAGGTTCAGGAGGAATGAAGAGCAATAAAAATAGGGGGTTCAAAACCCCCTATTCAGTCAAAAGATTCATAGTTGCCAAAACTCCCAATGCACCACGCCGTAAGTTGTCTCAAGAGCGTAAAACTGAGCGACGTGGGAGTATTTGTGAAGGCTCTACTCGTGTCACCGCTTCCCCAAGCGGTAATTTGCGAAGGCGATGCTTAAAAACATTGACTTGATAAACGAGGGAGTTAGTTAGGTCTAGCGCAGTCATCCAGCCACTCTTAGGATGATAAGCGCCAGTGTCGATATCCAGCCAACCACGACCTTGAGCAATTTTCCCAGGTAGAACTCCCGGCAAGGTGAAGGTAATGGTGTGACCTGTGATAATCAGCTTATCGGGGAAGTAGGGCTGAGGCATACTGTGGAATTCATCACGAATCCAACAAAATTGCTCAGAGGTTTGCTTATCAATTGGCATTCGCGGATGGATTCCGGCGTGTACTAACCAGGTATCTCCTAAATCGATGAAGGTTGGCA
>DALYIW010000153.1:0-2688 GCA_031970155.1 Coleofasciculaceae cyanobacterium CTOTU46601
AGTAGCGCGGCAAGCTTAAAATGTTGGGTTTCGTTCCTCAACCCAACCTACAACTAAAGTAAAGGAGCTTTTAAAGCCACATGAGGATTAGTAGTAGCGCGGCAAGCTTAAAATGTTGGGTTTCGTTCCTCAACCCAACCTACAACTTAAGCCAGTAGGTACAATTCAACAAAAAACTGGTATTCCATGAAGAATAAAGGCTCATTAATACATCTTTGGTGCCCTAATATATTTGAATTTAAAGGAGGGATTCAAGTTTACATAGGTGTTTTTCTGGAAGCTCTACAAAACTTATATCCTCAAAGTAATTACGATTTATTTTTAAAGCACGATACTCGCTCGTTACCAGATTTGTCGTTTTTAAATCACACTAAATTTCATTTTTACGGAAATTTTCCACTACCTTTACGAACAGCTATATTTGCTGGTCAAATTATCGGCTTTGGTTTCTGGCAACGACCCAGTTTAGTAATAGCAACTCATGTCAACTTCACACCAGCTGCTTATTGGTTGAAACGTCTCGCTGGGGTTCCCTACTGGACGATCGCATATGGTACAGATGCGTGGAATATCGAGCGAAAAGCCTTACAGCAAGGTTTACACGACGCAGACAAGATTCTGGCGATTGGTACCTATACACGCGATCGCATTCTCAAAGAGCAAAACCTTGACCCCGCGAAAATCTCAATCCTACCCTGTACCGTTGATGCCAGTCGCTTCCAAATTACCCCCAAGCCACAATATTTACTGAATCGTTATCAGCTAACGCCAGAGCAACCGATTATTCTAACGGTGGGTAGACTCGATAGCACCCAGCAATACAAAGGCTACGACCAAATCCTTCACGCCTTACCAGAAATTCGCCTTCAGATTCCCGATGTTCACTACATCCTAGTAGGTCGAGGAGGCGATCGCGATCGGATTGAACAATTAATCACTCAACTCAACCTGCAAAAGTGCGTCACCTTAGCGGGTTTCGTCCCGGATGATGAGATTAACGATTATTACAATCTTTGTGATGTATTTGCGATGCCTAGCAAAGGAGAAGGGTTTGGGATTGTTTACCTAGAAGCATTAGCTTGTGGCAAACCCACCTTAGGAGGGAATCAAGATGGTGCAATTGACGCCCTGTGTCACGGTGAACTAGGGGCTTTAGTCGATCCAGATGATGTAAATGCGATCGCCCAAATACTGATTCAAATCTTACAAGGCAAATACCCGCACCCCATCCTCTATCAGCCTGAGGTCTTACGGCAAAAAGTCATTGATGTTTTTGGATTCGAGCGGTTCAAACAAACTCTAGCTGAGATTTTTGAGCTGAAACCATAGTTCAGCTATTCTACACAGGACTTACGCATTGACATCACATGTAGGGGCGTACCTCTTATAGCTGTTGTTTCAAGTTGCAGGAAAGTCAGATAGAATAAGGCGATCGCTCATGGGTTGAGAGATGAGAGGAGCGATGCCTGATGTATTTTTTAGCTTAGTATAGAGATATTTAGACGGTAAGTTACAAACCCAACACTCGTGAGCCATGTCAATTGAAACACTCTCTCGCTACGTTACTCGTAATTCTGAAATTTTGAGCGGTGAGCCAATTATTTCGGGGACACGAACGTCTGTACGAGCAATCGTTGGACTATGGCGATTAGGGGTGATGCCAGAGGAAATTTTGAATCATTTGCCACATTTAACGTTAGCGCAAATTTTTGATGCGTTGAGTTTTTATCTAGATCATCAAGCAGAAATTAATAGATACATTGAACAGAATCGGATACCCGATGAGTTAGTGCATCCACTCGTTAGAGAAGCTTTAGGAAAATCGTGACAGTTTTTGCTGCACTTTACACGGATGAAGATGTTTCGGCATTGGTAGCAACCCTATTACGATCGCGTGGTTTGGAGATTACAACAGTACCTGAACAAGGGATGTTGGGAAAATCAGATTGTGAACAGTTAGCGTTTTCCGCATCTGTGAATCGATGTCTAATCACCCATAATCGGGTTGATTTTGAGCGATTGCATCTTCAGTACGTGAGTGAGGGGCTGGCACATGCTGGAATTATTGTTGTGCCACAGAAAAATCCCTATGAAATTGCTCAACGAGTGGGTATTTTGGTGAATGCCATGACTGCTGACGAGATTGCTAATCAACTGTTGTATGCATGATTGGAATGCGCGATCGCATCTCTACAATAGAACCAGAAATGCGATCGCACGTCACCATCTTGACAAACCACGTAATAATAGACTACCGACACATACTAGAAGGATAAGCATATCCTTCTACTCTGGCAAAAGAGTACCAAGCTTGTATGGCACTTTGAATCCCTACGTTGGTTGCAGTGGTAAAGTTATCGCCTCTTCGGTCATTCCAGTACAAATTTAAAGGGACTGTTCTATCCCTCTGGTCGGGATAAACGTATCCTTCTGTTCTGGCAAAGAGGTATCTTGCCCCTCTCGCACTTTCACCGCCAATTCCAGTTGCTGTAGTAAAGTTATCCTCTCGCTCAGGACTCCAGTAGAGGTTTAGAGGTACGGTTCCAGCTTGTTGGGTTGGGAAAATGCAGGCTTCAACTCGCACATAATTGTATCCAGCTTGTATGGCACTGTTACCACCCTCTGGAGTAGCAGTAACAAAGTTATCTTCTCGTTGAGGACTCCAATAAAGTTCTAGCGGTACTAAAT
>DALYIW010000153.1:2698-12122 GCA_031970155.1 Coleofasciculaceae cyanobacterium CTOTU46601
GTGCGTTTGCGGAATTAGCAAATGTAGAGGTTAAGGTAAAGCTGAGAAGTGATAAGATTACCGTCTTGGCTGCTAAGTTATACATTCAACTTTCTCCTATTTTACAATCTAATTTTTCGTGTCATTGCGTAACCAATTGATTCAACTGCGATCGGTCACGGGTTGTGAGATGGGAGGAGCGATCGCTTGATTGCATATCTAAGATCACTCTACCCATTCAACTTAATGTATCTTTAAGCAGGCTGTAACCTTACCCTCACTGGATTAAAGGAAAGAGTAACAGAAGGTTGATCATTGCCATTACTATCTCCTCGAATCTGATAGCTTCGTACCAGTTCGTTACTGTCCAAAGAAATTGTCTGGTCATTGAGCAGAGGTAGGTCTATAGTTTCCAGCGTGTCTTGACTGTCGCTGAGGATGGTATCAATCGCAAAGCCTGGATATTGCTGACTAATATCAAACCCATTACCAATAAAGACTTCTGCAAAGGTTGTGAAGTCGCTCTTAGGTTCATTCTTTTCAACATCCCATTCCTCAAAGATTTCGCTTACGTGAGGTCTTAAAATCGTTCCATCTGCAACGACTTGAGTTTTAATGCTAATCCTTGGTCCATGTCCATCGAATTCGCCATCGCCCATAGTCTTGCGAGGTCGAAATTCATCCGTAATATCAGGCAAAAAGAAAGTATCCTCTACAAACTGCCCGTCTGGCGATCGCAATCTCACCTTCACAGGGTTGAACGAAATAGCAGCAAAGGGACTATCATTACCAATCGCCCTCTGCCTGGTGTCACCTTGAATTTCATACCTGGCAACCAGATCATCCCCATCCTGAATGATCACTTGTCTGTCGTGTAAGCCAACATCTGTGGTTTCAAAGATATCTGCACTACTGCTGAGAATCGTCTCAATCACATGATTGGGTCGATCAGGGAACAAGGTCGTAATATCAAAGATAGGGCTAGAGAAAGACCCGGCAAATGTAGTGAAATCTGATTTGGTTTCTTTGAAGAAGGCATTACCAACAACTTGTAACGTAGTTCCTTGAACAACCAACTGAGTTTCAACTTTAACTTGTGGGCCATTTCCGCTGAATTCAAAATTACCAAACGTGTGCGGAGGAGTAAAAGTCAGATCGGGAATTTCGATAAGTCTTTCGTTTGCGATTTGCTGAAGTCTTGGAATAGCCAGATCAGCCTGAATCAGCCCTGTACCTGTCGCATTATCCACCCCAGTGTCAAACCCTACCGTGTAAGGGTTATCCATATCAAGCGCACTCTCTCGCAAAGCTCGGTAAATCAGATCAGGTGGACTACCTGGCACAGCCTGTCGCATTAAGGCAGCCACTGCCGCCGCATGGGGCGCAGCAGCGGAGGTTCCAAAAAAGTTTGGAAAAGCATCAGCGTCATCGGTATCATTCCCAAAGAATGTAGTATTTACTCCATCTGGAGCGACGATTTCAGGTTTCTGGCGGATTTCGGGAGCCGCTAATCGGGTACCAAAACTGTCGAATCGAATTGTGGTGGGTCCAACTGAGGAGAAGTTCTCTAAAGCGGCTGGATTTCCATCAAATGCGGGAGTTGTTCTATAGTTTGCTGCTCCAACTGCCATCGCACCAACTGCTGCGGCATGACCAACCACTGTTGGTGAGTCAGTTCCAAATTCATCAATGGTTACTTCATCGACAGGTTCATTTCTTACATCAGCAATGTACTTGAGGTGACTGGGGAATGCCCCTGACCGACTTGTAATTACTAAATTAAATTGAGTAAATTCAGTTGCTGCGTTGTTTGGGTCTATCGTGTTTAAGTTTCTAAATGTGAGAACTTCCACAGCATCTCTTCCAATGTTCCGATTAGTCTGTCTTGCTAATATCCGAGTACCAGTATCATCAAGCAAGTAAATGTTGAGATCATTACTTGCTCCACCACTGGCAGGATTGGCAGATAGAAACGGCGAATCCCACTGTAAGGCGATGACCAATTCTTTCGCTGGATCGTCGTCGCTAGGATCGGCGGGATCTCCCAGAGCACGATTCCTGACACTGATTTGTTGCAGGAAATCTACTCCTGATCCTGGATCGAAATCATGAGCTATTGCTCCATCAATCCTTTGTCCACTAGACCGGAAAGTAGATTCATAGGAGGTGCGTTCAAAGTTTCCAGCCGATGAGAAGTATGCAACATCTTGACCTACTACTTCATCGACAGCTTGAGCAATGATCCCATCTTGGAAAAATGGCTCACGATAAACACTGACATCATCAACGATAACGTTTGCTCCTACCTCTTCTAGATCTTTGATTCCTTGAGCAAAATTCGCTGCGCCAAGAAAACCTGTATGAAATGCCAAATTAGCACCAGGAGCCACATCATGGATAATTTGCAACATAGCACGACCTTCATCTGTGCCATTTCTAAGTCCATCATCCAAAACATTGACATTACCGGGCAGATCACCGCTAGCAACATCATTTGCTGCACGAATCTGGTTGATTGAAGTGTCATAGCTATCTGAAATTACTCCTACTGTCACTCCAGTTCCGTTTACGTTGAAAGCGGCGCGTACACCATCCGCATTCATCGCTCGATTACCTGCCTGATTACCATTAGGATCTACCTGTCCTGCATTGGTTATAGGGCGATAAGCTGGGCTGGCAAAAGTCAGACTGTTTAGAGCGGCTACTTCATTAATGGACTCGATTGGTAATAACCCTGACACCACTGCTCCAAATGCTGCGCTGTGTTGTAAGCCCAATGCTGTGAGGTCAGCCAGCAATGTGTTTGTGTCACCCGTTGTGACTGCATCAATCACAACCTGACCATTTTGTACCTGCAACAAAAAGTTGGTTGGATCAAATAAAGATGGGTTTCCACCCTTACGTAAATAGCTTTCATACTCAACAAAAACTTGAGCCAAATCAGATCCCATATTAGAGAGAGGTCCATTCTCGTTGCTGGCAGCATAGATTAACACTTCCTGCCCTGCCTCTGAATCACGCCAATCCTTAGCAGGATTAATCACATCATCCAACAGTGGAGCTTGTGCGATCGCACCTTGGACTTGAAAGATGAGGTCGTTGTAGTCACGATCTGAGTTACCTTCTACTGAAAGATCTTCAAAAGCGAAAGAATTACCATCTGCACTGACATCAATAAGCTGAGCAAATTGAGAAGTATTACCGGAGCCAGCAGTGGTCATCGAAAACAGGGGTTCCTTGGAACCATCAATGCTAGGATTTTCAAACACTTCTGAAACCCAGCCATCTGGAATGAGCATGAAGCCAAACTGATCGCCCGGATTCAGGTTGAAAGTCTTAACCCCTGAGTATGTCCCAGCATTAAAGTCTCCTTCAGAGGGCAGTACACCATTAAACCTTGCCCCTTCTACGCAATCTGAAATTACGATATGCCCTAATTCAGAGTTGGTGAGGGCGCGTCGAGCTGCTTCTTCAATGAAATCAGTGGAACCGGGTGTATACTGCTCCATTCCTTCCAAACTGAACAGAGCAAGCTCACCCCGATATTCACCACTATCAAGGAGAAAATCTATGCTGACTTCACCTGTGTCACCAACGGTGAAAATACCAGAGTCAAAGCTCGTTGTAATTGCAGGATCGATTGTCAACTGTTCAAGCTCAGAACCGATTAGACTTGTGGCATGAGACATATTTAGAGCAGTGCCAAAAATTTGATGATTGTCCAAAACACCCGATAAACCATAAGCATTGTTGCTAATGGTTCCCATATCTGCATTGAAATCAAATGGAGATGCTGTAGTTGCCAGAATGTCTTCCATAAATTTCCGGTAGATAGTCTCTGTATTAGTAAATGAATGAGTAAGCTTCTTCGTCCTCGATTGGTTACTGGCGTGTTTTATCCCGAAGCGAAAGTACTTTGCCAAATTGCAAAATGGCTCTGATTCAAGAATTCACACGCCAGTGCAATACGCAATATCTGTAACACTTCAACTGAATTTCCGTATTGCTAGTAAAGAGCTTCATCCTGAATTAGAAATAACAGTCTACTGAGGTTAATGTCAGTGGGATTGAGTGGGATCTAGTGGGATCTTATGGACTTCCCCTATACTCTGAATAGGCTCCCGCATTTGCCCAACCTATGGACGCTGAAGAAGCTCTGCGTATCGCGAATGAAGCAATTTTTACCTCAGTAGGTCATTACTTAAATGATTTAGAAAGTGATTTGCTTCGAGCTTGCTGGTTAGGGCAGTCATACTCAGACTTTGCAAATTGCAAGGCTTATAGCCTCGATCACATCAAAGCAATTGGAGCAAAGCTTTGGAAAGAACTACTTTCAGTAGCGTTAGGAGAGCCAGTCAATTTAAGAAACTTTAAACAGGCTCTAGTACGTTACAAGCAAAAACAAGCAGCTTCTCAAGTACGAGCTACACGAATCGATTGGGGAGAAGCGCCGGATGTCTCGTTTTTTTACGGACGGGAGACTGAACTTGACACCCTCAAGAACTGGATTGTGAGGGATCGTTGCCGATCGCTCGCTCTTCTCGGTATAGGTGGTATTGGTAAAACAACCCTCTCCGTCAAGCTAGTGCAGGCAATCCAGCCTGAATTCGAGTTTGTACTCTGGCGCAGTCTGGTTGATGCTCCGCCACTAGAAAAGATTTTGGATGATGCCATTAACCTGCTCTCAAGCCACCAAGAACTAGAATTTCCACTCGCCTCAGACAGCAAAATTACTCAGCTCATCAGACATCTACGCAACTCACGCTGTTTGCTGGTACTAGATAACGTTGAGACAATCTTGCAGCAAGGCACTCACACCGGGCAGTATCGGGATGGGTATGAGGGCTATGGAAAATTGCTACGGCGAGTTGGTGAATCATCTCATCAAAGTTGCTTGCTGATAACGACGCGGGAAAAGCCAGGAGAAATTGCTACTCTGGAAGGGAATATGCTCCCCGTTCGTTGCCTGCGAGTGATGGGGTTGCAGGCAGCAGCGACGAAAATTTTAACGGCCAAAGGAGTTGTGGGTTCAGAAGAAGAAAAGGAACAACTGATTAAGCTTTATGATGGTCATCCACAAGCCTTACTGTTCGTTTCGACTTCTATTAATGAGATATTTTTTGGGCAAATCTCTGACTTTTTATCCCAAGGAACAGTGACTTTTAAGGGAATTAGAAAACTCATCGACGAGCAATTCAACCGCTTGTCAGATTTAGAGCAAACAATCATGTACTGGCTGGCAATTAACCGAGAGCCAGTTACAATCGCAACCTTACTAGAAGATATTGTGCCTCAACCAACAAGAGCCAGATTGTTGGAGAGTTTGGAGGATTTGAGGGGGCGATCGCTAATCGAGACGAGTTCAGGTGGTTATACACTCCAGAATGTGGTTATGGAGTATATGACCAATCAACTCATTGAGCAAATGGGAGAAGCGATTGCACGGAGCGCAGCGCCAGAGGCGATCGCAACAGAACAAACCGAGCAAATTGAATTCTTGAATCGCTATGCTCTGATCAAAGCAACGGCAAAAGATTATGTAAAAGAAACGCAAATTCGCCTCATCCTTAAACCCATCCTTGCAGGTGTCAGCGACATTGAACATCACCTGACTAGAATTTTAGCGATCGTCCGAGAACACTATTCACGCAGTCTAGGATATGCGGGCGGAAACATTTTCAATCTCTGGTGTCACTTGGGAGAAGAATTGAGCCACACGGATTTCTCCTATCTAACTCTTTGGCAGGCTGATCTACAAAAAAATAGTTTACATAACGTCAATTTTGCCCACTCAGTATTTGCCAAATCTAGCTTCAGGCAACCCTTCGGTTTCGTCCAAGGCGTTACCTTTAGTCCCGATGGCAAGCAACTAGCAACCGGAACCTCAAAGGGAGAAATTCGGATTTGGCGTGTCGCGGATTTTCAAGAAATTTTTGTCCTGCGGGGGCATACAAACTGGGTATGGCAAATTGCCTATAGTGCCGATAGTAAATTTCTGGTCAGTGGCAGTGCCGATCGCACCATCAAGCTCTGGCAGATCGGTGCAGAAGCAGGGCATTGCTTGCAAACGCTACAGGGACATACAGATGAAGTCTACTCGGTAGCCTTGAGTCCCGATAGGCAAATAGTAGCCAGTGGCAGCCGCGATCGCACTATCAAATTCTGGCAGTTTAATACGGGAGAATGTCTGCAAACGATTCAGGAACACACCAATGTGGTCTGTGCAGTTGCCTTGACGCCAGACGGTCAACTCCTCGCCAGCAGCGGGTACGACAAAACGATTAAACTCTGGCAAGTGAGTACGAGGCAGTGTATTCAAACCCTGGAGGGACATAGAGGAGAACTGTCAACGCTTGCCTTTAGCCCAGACGGGCAGCTCCTTGCTAGTGGTGGTTACGAGTTTACAATCAAACTCTGGCAGGTGAGTACGGGAGAATGCCTTAGAACGTTAGAAGGTCATACCAGCAGAATATCATGCGTCCAATTCAGCCCCGATGGAGAATTACTCATCAGTAGCTCGCACAGTCAAAACATCAAACTCTGGCAAGTCAGCACAGGGGAATGCCTCAACAATTTTCAGGGACATACCAACTTGGTGCGTTCAGTAACGTTTAGTCCCGACGGGAAAATACTTGCCAGTGGCGGTGATGACCAAATGGTGAAAATCTGGCAGGTTGAGACGGGAGAGTGTCTCAAAACCTGGCGCGGATATAGCAATGGTGTTTGGAAAGTTGCCTTTAGCCCTGATGGAACACTGCTGGCTAGCGCTAATCACGATCAAACGGTTCGACTCTGGTCAGTTGAAACTGGGGAATGCTGCCAAACGCTTTGGGGTCATGATAATTGTGTCTGGACAGTGGCGTTTAGTCCCGATGGAAAACTGCTAGCTAGTGCTAGCGATGAACTGGGTGAAGATACCCTCCGACTTTGGCAGCTTGATACTGGAGAATGTGTCAAATTAGTCGGTCATTTAGGCTCCGTCCACGATATCGCGTTCAGCCCTGATGGGCAACTGCTGGCGAGTTGCGGCACTGATTTGATGGTCAAACTCTGGCACATCGGCACCCGGCAATGTCTAAAAACTCTACAAGGACATACCAAGATTGTGCGGTCAGTCACCTTTAGTCCTGATGGACAACTGCTGGCGACTGGATCGGACGATCGCACAATTAAACTCTGGCAGGTTGAAACTGGAGAATGCATCAAAATTCTAACAGGAGAAGAAGATTGGGTTTGGTCGGTTGCGTTCAGTCCTGATGGAGAAATACTTGCCAGTTGTGGTGAAGATGGCACAATCAAACTCTGGCAGGTGAACACTGGAGAATGTGTGAGGGTGCTGCGAGGACATTGGAATGCCATTTATGCAGTTAAATTCAGCCCCGATGGAACGTTTCTTGCCAGTGCTGGGACAGATTTCTCAATCCGCTTCTGGCAACTGAATACGGGCGAATGTTTCCAGACTTTTCAGGCACATACGGGGGAAATCTGGTCGATCGCGTTTTCTCCAGATGGGCAGATGCTTGCTAGCAGTAGCGAAGATTGAATGATTAAACTTTGGCAGGTTGAAACAGGGGAGTGTTTGAAAACGTTGAAAGCGCCTAGACCTTATGAAGGAATGAATATCACAGGTGTTAGGGGGTTTAATGAGGCTCAGAAAGCTGCTCTCAAATGTTTAGGTGCTGTTGAGTCTGGGGAGTGAGAAGTAGGACAATTCTCTGTGAGACACCAAAGGCAAACGTGCATTGCTGAATTTGGGTATGATTTCGCCCCCCTAACCCCCCAATTGGAGGGGGAAACCAGAATTTCAAAATTTCCAAGTCCCCCCAGTAAGCTAATTTTCAGCTCGTTCTAATTTCAGCAGAGGAATGAGAAACCAACACAGGCTGGTGAATAGGACACCGATCGATACCAGGGCTGGAAAAGCTATCCCACGGTCATATAACCATCCGCCGACAATACTACCGCCCATCGCAGTGAAATTTTGGACGGATAGCAATAAAGCATAGACAGTTCCTTCGGCTCCAAGGGGACAAACTCTTGCCGTAATCTCCAACGCTCCTAACATAGCGATCGCAGAAGTAAAACCGTTGAGTGTTTGAACTAAAACTGCGCTTTTCGGACCAACTATAAAAGCTAAAGTCAAAGTTGCGATCGCGCTCATCCCAATAACTAAATTGAGGAGCATTCGTCGTGAAAGCTTTGGAGAAAAAATCCCAAAGGTAATAGCTCCCAAGCCAAAGGTCAAAGACCAAATCGCATCTAAAATACCCAAAAAATCTTCGGCAAATTTCAATACATCACGCCGATAAAACAACAGTGGAGGGGTAGGGCTGAGTGTCAGAAAAGCAGTAAAAACCAAAACTGCGAGAACCTGCCCTGATTTGACGGCTGCCCACAATACACGCACACTATGCTGAATCGAAACGGTACCGCGCTCCACCTTGCTTTCTGGAATTAACACGAGGGTGGCTACAAAACCGACTAACGGTACGACAGCACTGATTGACAAAGCTACTGATAGGGTGGAATTTTTAGCAATCCAACCGCCCAAATAATACATCGCTGCTCCCCCAAACCCTGCTGCTGACCATTGAGCCGCTTGTAAAATAGCGGTTTGCTGCTGTGCCTTACCTTTTACGATCATTAACTTATCAGTAAGCACATCTGAAAATGCAATGCAGATAGAAATTAAAACAAAACTAACTAATAAGATAGAGATGGTGTATGAGTGGAGTTGGCTTAATCCTAAGAATATAAAAAATGCCAGAGAATAACAAATTAAGAAATAACTTTTGATTGAGTAGCCAAATAAGGGAAAACTATCGGCAATGATTCCCCAAAGTGGTTTGATATACCAAGGAAGAAATGCTATGCCCTTGAACTGTTCCAGTTCTGTTGCTGATAAACCGAGAGTTTCCTTTAAATAAAGCGTTAACGGCAAATCTACTATCCCTGGATTACCGACATAAGTCTGAATCACATAAGAAAGCACCATCAAAATGACTACCCACCCCATGATTCTTGCTCCAAGCATTAGAAGATGCCTGCACAGTAGAACTCCAAGCATTAGAAGATGCCTGCACAGTAGAAAAGCTTACATCACAATAATCTATAGTTTGGATCGCGATCGCATCTGTGAAGACAGGCAAGCCACTGCCCAGAAAATTGGTCTTCTCCTGTAAAGATGTTCATTTCTATTGATAACTTTCAATAATGCGATCGCCCGCTTCCGTCCCCTTTACATTTCTTTAGAGACAGCCTCTAAGTCCTGCTACATTTAACTTACATAGTAGGGACTTGGGGACGGGCAATGCGTCCCATCCCACAAGAGTTCTAAAAACAAAGATAGTGTTCTGTCTCCCGACTCCCAACTCCCGACTCCCAACTCCCGACTCCTGACTCCTGACTCCTGACTCCTGACTCCTGACTCCTGACTCCTGACTCC
>DALYIW010000153.1:12222-19539 GCA_031970155.1 Coleofasciculaceae cyanobacterium CTOTU46601
GACTCCTGACTCCTGACTCCTGACTCCTGACTCCTGACTCCTGACTCCTGACTCCCGTTACTTCCACTACCTCTCGAACAATTTGACCAATTTCATGAGGAAGAGTCCCGCCGTTGGTGTCGCAAAAAACCAGCCATTCGGCACCTGCATTAAATGCTGTTAGGAGTGTCTCAAGTGCATATTCACGATTGTGTTTATAGCCATCAAACCAGTGTTCAGCATCGTAAATCACACGCCGCCCCTGACTGCGGAGGTACTCAATCGTATCTCGAATCATTGCGAGATTTTCTTCCAGACTGGTATTTAGCCCTTCGGTGACATGTAAATCCCAAGACTTGCCAAAAATCGTCACCCAGCGAGTTCCAGCAGCGAGAATCGCTTGCAGCATGGGGTCAGCTGCGGCTGTGATGTTAGGGCGTCGAGTCGAGCAAAACGCCACAACTTCCGCCTGTTTAAGCGGTTCTTCTTTAAGATGCCAGAAAAATTGCACGTCTTTTGGATTAGCCCCTGGCCATCCACCCTCAATGAAGGGAATTCCTAATTGGTCAAGTTGCCGCGCAATTCGCAACTTGTCTTCTAGTGATAACGATAGTCCTTCACGCTGGGAACCGTCCCGCAGCGTCGTGTCATAAATCCAGATTTGGTTTGATTCTTGGCAAGTCATGGACAAGAAGGAAGTTTCAGCTAATCGTAAAGAAATGTAAACTAGAAAAAAGAAAGCAATTTATAACGAGTTGGGTAAATCGTTAATGCCTAAAGTAGCAGCTCAGGGAAAAACGTTTGAATGCGATCGCTACAGTAATTTACGCCAAGTTTTATTAGAGCATGGCGTCGAACTTTACAACGGTAATGCCAAAATTATTAACTGTATGGGTATCGGCACCTGTGGCACTTGTGCTGTTGAGGTAGAAGGAGAAGTCTCAGAACCTAATTGGAAGGATAAAACCAGGCGATCGCTTCCTCCCCATTCTCCCACAGCCAATCGCCGCCTAGCCTGCCAAACCAAAGTTCTAGGTGATGTCAAAGTCACCAAATTTGAAGGCTTTTGGGGGCAAGGCGATCAAAGCGTGTGGACACCAGAAGGCTAAATTATTTTCAATTGTCAATAAAATTACCAGAGCAACACCGAAATAAGATATGGGTCGCTCTGGTCTAATTCCACTATTTTTCAAGTTAATTTTCCCAAGGATTGCACTCAGCTGTGTTATCCCCCTATAACCACAGTGGTGTGTCTGACTGCTTTGTTTCGATAGTTCGCATCAATCCAACAACGAGGTAAGGGTTCGCCGGATGGGAAAATCAGTTCTGATTTATGGAACAATTCAGGGTCTTGCATTTCTTCACCTGCGTGCAATTGACCAGTAATCTGACTCCGACACGGATTATAAAGCGCCTCCGGCGTCAGCACCTCCAATAAATCACCACTAGGTCTGTGCTCCAATAACATAAAGCCCCCTAAGTTGTCAAATACTGATAGCTTTAGATGTAGCACAAGTAAGTGATAAAAAATGTCAAATAGTGTAAACCTCAAAGACAATAGAAAAAAAGTTTACAAGCCGTGTCACAAAACCTTCAAATACAGTCTGCATCAGAACAGCCTAGTTCTTCTATCTTTCACATCTCTCCTCTGATTCGTATCACGCTGATGGCGCTGTATCTGGCGCTGACAATTCCTCTACCGTTTTTGGCGCAGGCGTCATCGGCACCCGTACCGCCAGTGTTGCTGTGGGTAGGAATTGGCTTGGGGGCGATCGCACTTTACGGGGCATTAAGCGAACAGGTAATTGTAGATGAAGAAAAAATTCAGGTAGCTTATCCTCGTTGGGTACCCCAGTTCTTCCGCAAAGGCTGGTTACTACCTTGGGATCAAGTAAAAGATTTAAAAATGCGAACGACGGGTCAAGGTGGGTTAGTGTACTACTTTATCAGTCAGTCGTCCGAAAAGGCTTACTTACTGCCAATGCGAGTAGTTGGGTTTTCCCGGTTAGTTAAGCTGGTAGAAGCGCATACGGGGATTGATACCAAAGATGTTCGTCCTTTGGCGCAGCCCTGGATGTATCTGATTTTGTTGGGCTTTACACTATTGCTGTTGCTGGTGGACGGATGGACGATTTGGACAGTTCTAACTCAAGGTGCGATCGCGTCGAAGATTTAAGCCACCCTCAAGGAAGTCAAGATCATTCCACTTCAGTGCAACTACAACTCAAGCAGGTAAGCCTTGTAACCTCGGTTGGGCGTGCAGTTACAGGGATACCAATATTAACGAATATTTCCTTTGAGGTTTTTCAGGGCGATCGCATAGGCATTATTGGCCCATCCGGCGCTGGGAAGACTTCACTGCTACGCCTACTGAACCGACTGAGCGATCCTACCAGTGGAGCTATTTATCTAGAAAATCTAGATTACCAGAAAATACCCGTTCTCCAATTACGGCGACAGGTGATGTTAGTGCCTCAGGAACCAAAACTCTTAGGCATGAAAGTTAAGGAAGCTCTAGCCTACCCACTCACCTTACAACAATTGCCTCAACAACAGATTCAAGAACGCCTGGATGCTTATAGGGAGAGGTTACACATTCCTGCTGACTGGTTGGAGAGAACCGAATTACAGCTTTCAGTGGGGCAGCGGCAGTTAGTTGCGATCGCGCGAGCCTTAGTCATCCAACCGCAGATTTTGTTACTTGATGAGCCAACATCCGCTTTAGATGCTGGTTTAGCATCTCACGTTCTGAGAGTCTTAATTGAATTGGCTCGGCAGGATAAGATGACAATTTTGATGATCAATCATCAGCTAGATATGGCTCAGTTGTTTTGTACACGGGTGTTGTATTTGCAGGACGGTCAGTTACTTCAAGA
Organism: Coleofasciculaceae cyanobacterium CTOTU46601; assembly: GCA_031970155.1. Taxonomy (GTDB): domain Bacteria; phylum Cyanobacteriota; class Cyanobacteriia; order Cyanobacteriales; family Coleofasciculaceae; genus DALYIW01. Next base: position 15,078 of record DALYIW010000153.1, read on the forward strand.
CACCCCTGCTAGTCAGATAGATTGGCAACAGTTGCGAGAAAACTTAGTTCAAGCGGAGGCTCAATCATCTCAAGATTGGCTTTGAATAGTTATTTGTTGTTTGTTGTTTGTTGTTTGTTGTTTGTTGTTTGTTGTTTGTTGTTTGTTGTTTGTAAAATAAAAGATGGCTATAAGCTTTCCTTTGGTGTATCCAAATTTGGCACAAAGTATAAGTAGTGTGAGCATCTTGCTCACCTGAACTACAATTTGCTCACTTCAACTACAATTTTTTAGCAAAACCACTTTTCCTTCTAACAACCAGCAACCAACAACTAACAACCAACAACCAACAACCAACAACCAACTCAAAACAATTGCCTAGCTGCTACTTGCGCGGTAGGACGCCTAGAACCGTGATTGTGAGTTACCGAGTCTTCCGAAGGCGTTTTTTTGCCGTGGATCAGCTCTGGATTAAAGCGATATCCAATATTGCGGACAGTTTGAATCACACTAGGTTCTCGGGGATCGGTCTCAATTTTTTTACGTAGGGAGAGGACATGGGTGTCAATCGTGCGAGGGTTGTCAATAGCATCAGGCCAAGCACGGCGCAGCAATTCAGAACGACTCAAGGGCAGTCCGTCAGCTTGCGCCAGCACGTAGAGCAAGCTAAATTCCTGAGGAGTCAGGTCAATAAACTCTTCTTTAAAGCGAACTCGACGCTGTACTAAATCTATGTTGATGTCTCCATAGTCCAAAGACATTGGGGCAGCGATGACGCGGCCACGTCGAATTAGTGCCTCAACTCGTGCCAAAAACTCTTGCATTCCAAATGGTTTGGTTAGATAATCGTCAGCTCCTGCTTTAAGGCCTTTAACAATGTCACTTTCTGTATTGCGGGCAGATAACATCAAGATTAGCGACAGTCGCTGCTGCTGGAGCCAGCTGCAAAACTCAATGCCATCGCCATCTGGTAAGTCAGTGTCGAGAATCACGAGTGTTGGTTGACGACTGTAGAATGTGTCTCTGGCTTGATGAAGACTGGCGGATTGGTGTACCCAATATCCAGCTTGCTGTAAGTGCCAGCCAAGTAGCGATCGCAAATGAGGATTTCCCTCGATAATCTGAATACAAACCGATACCACGGCACTTAGTTCCTTGACGCGGTGGGTATCAGATTAACAGATACAATGTCAAGATTTTGTAACAACTGTTACTGGAGAAGGCGGAGCGGGAACATTGTCTCCCTACACTTAGTCAAGCCCATCATTCTTTCTCCCTCTGTCCCCCTCATCAATTGCTCAGGGATGTTCTACCAGCTATCAACAGGGTAGCCCCAGCCTTCAGTAAATCAGCAGTACAATAAACTTAATGAAGGTAAATGGATTTAAATTATCTGTTAAATCACTTGCTACCCGAACCATTGATCATTGAGGACAAAGCCCCTCGGCTTTGCAGTGCAGTAAGAGTATGTGTTTCCAACACAGCAAGCAGAACGATGACTGCTAACTACGCTTTAATTCCAGACCATCTAGTCACCAAAACCCCCACCGTTAGTCAGAAAAGCCGCAATTGTTATTTATTTCTCAAGTTAGGAGAATACGTCTGTTAGCTTAGGCACAATAGCAATTAGAAGTAGTTGTAGTTGTTCCTTGTTAATTATTCTGATTGACATCCTGCAACTCAAAACTTAAAATCTTAAATTCAAAACGCTTGAGATTATGCTTCAAGATACTCAAACCATACGCTTCTATCAGCAGCTTACCGACGCTCTGGTTTTTATGTGGGATCGAGGTTATCGCTATGACGAGCTGCGGCTGTATATCGATGGCTATATTGCCGCCCTTCGGCATAGTAACGCCCTTGAAATGTACCTGATCCATCGTCTAGAAGAAGAAGCAATGCGCTACCTGCGCGATCCGTCCAACTTTGAAGTGATGCCGATGCCGGAACCTGAATCCGACTATTATTAAGTAAATATTACTTATTGGCGATCGCTCAACACTTGAAAAACAGGCAGGTGGAACAATCCACCTGCCTTCTGCTTTTTCTCTAGCTGACCCTAGTAATTAAAAGCATAGTTATATAAATCTATGAAGATTTAGTACAGCAGTAATTAACAATAAAAAAGTCTGCTCAAGCAGACTTTAGTAATTCTAATGATTTTCTATGAGCTTGTGCAATTGGGCTGAGTCTTGATGACGATTACTTTCAGGATTCATGACCTAAAAAAAATAATCTCGTACTATCCCTAGGGGACGTGGGAGGCTAGTGTTATTCGTTGTTTATTTTCTTAACAAACAACCAACAACAAATAACCAAAAACACTAACTTCCTGTAATTAAGTTTAAGAAGCCAGAGCCACCTCTACCAATTGCTGTAATTCGCCCTGCTGATACAGTTCAATCATCACATCAGAGCCACCGACGAACTCTCCGTTAATGTAGACTTGGGGAATTGTCGGCCAACTGGAATAGTCTTTAATTCCCTGGCGAATTTCCGGATCAGCCAGAACGTCTACAGTTTCGTAAGGTACGCCTAGAGTATTCAAAATTTGGACAACATTATTGGAAAAACCACACTGGGGCATCAGCTTGTTGCCCTTCATGAAAACCAAAATCTTGTTTTGCTTGACTAGGTTGTCAATCCGCTCTTTTACTTCTGGTGTCATAGTTTTACCTAAATTCTTCTGCTAGCTATAGTCTATCGATAGGTTACGAGAGTGGAGTGCTGCTCTATACTGTTATTCAAACAACCTGACCAGTAGCTTTCCAGGCTTCAGGCGTGTAAGTTTTAAGAGCTAGAGCATGAATGGCTTCTGTCGCCATCGCCTGTTTCAGTGCTCCATAAACAAGTTGGTGCTGTTTTACGAGGGTCTTACCTTCAAATTGCGAAGAAATCACAATCGCTTGAAGATGATCACCACCCCCAGTTAAATCTTGAATCTGCACCTGAGCATCTGGTATTTCGGCTTTAATCATTGCCTCAACTTGTTCTTGGCTAATCATTGAAACTCCCCTTACGGAAAAATTGTGGATAGGTTGAGCTAAGATTTAACCGCTTATTTAAGCTCTTCAAACTTTTGAATATATTAATTTAACTTTTAGGAGGTGGCGGCGAGGCAGGCTGGTTAGGAGATGGAGTCTTTGTCGGCTCTGTAGAAGAACCGGAAGAGGTAGGCTGGTTGTTGCGAGGTTTAGGATAGGGAGCATCCACAAATCCTAGCTCGAATAGCTGCTGATAAGCTTTTTTCCCAAGATCGCTAGTCGGATTCTGAGAACGAACAATCTGAATTAACAAAGGTACAGCTAGTTCAGGCTGATTTTGTGCCCGATGCACAAGTGCAAGCTGATAAGTTGCTTCATCTCGAAATTGAGCGGTTTCGAGGGCTTTTTTGCGTTGAGCGTCAAAAACCCGGTTGTCGATGCCCGAAAAACTTGAAGATAGCTGTTGGTAGAAGTTCGATAACTGGTTGAAAACTTGACGCGCTTCCTGAAGTTTTTTGGCAGCCAAGCCGTAGTTTTGTGCATTAACGGCACTATTTGCCTCTCCCATCAAGCGCTGTCCCCCTTGCAAACTCAGAAGGCTACCTTGTTGAGTTAAAGGCCGCAGATTATTGGGATCGGTTGCGTCTGGCTGCAACTCAGTCGGCCCTTCTGGCAGCGCAGGATTGATATTTTGAGCCCGTGCCGGAGGCAGCAGCGCCAAAGCAGCCGTGAATGGTAAAGAAACAAGGCAGGTAAAGCTAAGGCGAAGAACAGTTCCAGAAGAGACCATGAAATAACTTCGGGGTTTATTTAAAGACACAATGTATCTGAACTTCGGTATCTTACCATTGGCAGTCCCCAGTCGGTTGTCATCCTTAGGTAAAGGAAATTTTTCAAATCAGGCTCAGCTTATCCTGAAACCCTTGCTAGAAAGTTTCCTGAGCCAATTGCAGATGGTAGATTATGCCCCGATAGGTACAGGCATAGCTTCATCAGTGGATATTAATCTTGAGTGTGTAACTATAGAAATTTCCAATGCCATATCCATCAGCACCCTGGACACTTCAAGGCTACGCTCTTCAAACGTTGCAATTGATTGATGTTGAGCGAGTACGCCCTCTAATTCCTTCAGAGTTTGAAATTGTCTGTGTATTGCCTGGAAAGACTGTAGCTGGGGTGTATTTGTCCTGTTATGGCTCAGGTTCTGTGCTGAAGTACAGTGAATTGATTGTTAATACAGCGATAGTCCGGTACTTTGGCAAAATTGGGGGTTGGGTCTCTCACCTCTATGTAGACAGTGCGGCTTCTGTTGCTGGTGGTAGAGAAATTTGGGGACTACCGAAAGCATTAGCAGAGTTTACTTGGAAAAAAAATAGTCCCACTGTCTCAGGATATGACAATAGTGTTATTGTCCGTCAAGGAGAACAGGTCTTGTGCCGCCTTAACTACCAAAGCTTCGTAGAAGCTGAGAGCCACCGTCATTCATGGGGTGGGTGAAA
>DALYIW010000154.1:0-18875 GCA_031970155.1 Coleofasciculaceae cyanobacterium CTOTU46601
TCGTACCTTGACCCAACCTACCCATATCGTAAGCGTTTAAGCGGACATGATATAAGTCCTGGAATTGACCAGGACTTACGCATTCTTAGTAGGAAGTCCCGGTGTAGAGAGTCGGGATGAGATAAGGCTTTGCCTGATTCGGAAGCTCCCTACTCAAGGGTTCGGAGAAACCCCAGATTCTTCGTTCAAATGCGTAAGTAGACCACCTACCCCAAGTTGGAGCCGCCGTCCTCGCCAATAAACCGTTTGACCAAAAGCTCCTCCCACAAAAACCAAAAAGCTGGTTACATCTCGAATCGGTAAAGCCCACAGCCATAAAGCTAGCTTCGGGCAACCCATACTGTAGATAGCAACCAGAGCTTGGGTGAGTCTAACAGCAATGGCGATCGAGCTGACAATCACCGCCCAGTTTTGAAAACCTGAAAGCAACAGCAATGGGATACAGTAGACGCTGCCATGAGTGAAAGCAAGACCGTAATATAGAGAACCACGCAAGTAACGACTCGATCTAGACCAGCGCAACTCTCTACGAAATAAGCTTAAGAAGCTTTCACGTCCGGTATCAGATTCTAAAACGTATTGCGAGAGTTCAACCTGATAGCCAGCGGCAGCAGCCCTACTACCAATTTGAAAATCTGACGCAATCCGATTAACCAAGCTCTCCAAACCCCCAATTTCTTTCAACACGGATTTGCGAGTTGCCATAGTTGGGCCAAAAGCACATTTCATACCACCATCCATTGTGCGAGCGACTAGCATACTGGGGATGAAGTCGATGCACCGCCCCATCGAAGCTAGGGCTGCCACTAAGAACTGCGGATCGTGAGCGAGATAACCACAGGTCACAACACCAACTGAAGGATCGGCAAGCGGCGCTGTCACCGTGCAAAGGTAGTTTGATTTCACCCGTATATCGCTGTCCGCGATCACAACGACTTCGTGCTGTGCAGCCTTATGCAGATGAATGAGATTACTCACCTGATAGTTGACACCACTCACCTCTTCACAGAACAGAAGTTTAGCTCGACCAGGAAATTTCTCGACCAGTTCTGTCAGGATGGGAACCGCTGGGTCTTGCCGGTCCATGACGCCGAACAGGACTTCGTAGTTTTCATAATCTTGCTGGCAGAAGCTACTCCAGTTTTCTATGGCATACTCATCTACGCCACACACGGGAATCATTACTGATACTGGCTTATCGTTAGTGCTGGTTTCTGGCATTGGGGTGGCGAAGAATCTACCAACAGCGATCGCACACCAAGCGTAAAAGCCAACCGATCCTGCAATGAGAAGCAGCAGGACTATTTGTAAAGCAACGAGCATAGAATGAGTTTTAACTTAATAGGTACAATTTTGTTGTTTGTTGTTTGTTGTTTGTTGTTTGTAAAAAAATCCCAATAAGCAACAACCAATAACCATGAACGGCGACTTTTTGTGATGAACAGAAGTGACCACAGATAATAACTATAAGATACTCGCGGTTATTTTATCTCCTACTCCTCAGCCTTGGTGTTGAGTTGAAAGTACTATCGTGTTAAAACAACTAAGATTTCTAAGTTAAACCCCATGCGCTGTCCCACACATCAAAGGCTGAAAATCTTTCTTCCCCAACTCCCGACTCCCGACTCCCAACTCCCTATTTTCCAGACAATTGTCCTTGCAGATGCTCTAGATTGTTGATGACTGATTTTCAAGCTAAACTTCCAGCCTTATTGTCGTCGCCTGAAACCATTGCCCAGTCAAACCGTCGGTTCATGATTATCAACGGTGACGATTTTGGCTTTTCTTCGGGTGTTAATCGTGCCATCATCGAAGCCCACGAGCGAGGAGTACTCACGAGTACAAGCTTGATGGTAACAGCTCAGGCGTTTGATGAAGCCATTGCTCTGGCGAAGGCTCACCCCGATTTAGCAGTGGGGCTACACTTGGTTTTGGGTAAAGGTAAGGCAGTATTGCCTCCCGCGCAAATTCCCCACTTGGTAGACGAGAAGGGCAACTTTTCTAACCAACCAAATCGCGCTGGATTGCACTACCAACTCAATGCAGCAGCACGTCGGGAACTGCGCCTGGAAATCCGCGCCCAGCTAGAAAAGTTTCGCGACACGGGATTGAGGTTGTCTCATGTTGATGGTCACTTACATATGCATTCGCATCCAGTGGTGATGGGTGCCTTAGTTGAATTGGCTGATGAATTTAATATTCAGGTTATCCGATTGCCTTCTGAGGAACTGAGAATGACTCTGAATCTTGACCGAAGTGACCTCCAAAACAAGCTGCTTTGGTCTTTTGTGTTTACGGGACTCCGGCGCTATGGAGAGAGTTTACTGAAAACGAAGGGAGTTGGCTTTGTTGAGCGGGTTTATGGATTGCTGCAAACGGGTCAAATGACCGAAGAGTACTTACTGGGTCTGATTCCGCAAATTCGAGCTAATCTGGTGGAGATTTATTCACATCCTGCGATCGCAATTTCCGGTGAACCCTCAAATGGGCCATTAGGTTTAGGTCAGGCAGAACTCGATAGTTTATTAAGCGATCGCATCCGCGAAATGTTGGTTAATAATGGCTTTGAGCTGACCAACTACAACAATCCAGAGGTGATTACCGCTTGTCGTGCCCAGGCTTGACTTTAATCCGCTTTTCGTGTATTGGGATTGAACACCCTCACTGACAAAAAGTAACCCACCATCACCTCTTCAAATTCTCAATCTCCTCCGGCGTGAAGGGATTCTTACCCGCCTTAAGCGCATCAATCCAGCCTTGCCGTTGTTTTTTCCTCTCCTCATTCAAGTCAGTCGATGCTAGAAATGCCTGAAAATCCTCAATTGCTCCTTGTTTATCCCCCGTCAGCGCCCTAGCAATCCCGCGACTATCCCGAAACTCTTCATTTGTAGGCGCAAGTGTCACAGCATTTTCACATGCCTGCATTACCTTAGCCGCCTCTGTGTGTAGACTCCCGTTCCGACAGAGGGTGTTCCAAGAATATGCAGAAATTTTCCAGCTTGGGTTTATCGTTTGTGCCTTTCGATATCGTCACAGAGGGTGCGATCGCTCTCAGGAGCGCTATCCTGCAAATAATTCCCTACCTTTTGACAGGCTTGCTCCACAAGCTCCTCTAGTCCTTTGTGTGACTGAATCATCCATTGATTCAGATTCAAGTGCCACACACTCACCTTTTTATCGGCAGTGGCAATAGCCAGTATCTTGCCGTTGGGGCTAAAACTGAGATTGTTGATAGAGTTGTTTAGTTTAAGGGTAGCGAGTTCTTTGCCATCTTGACTCCAGAGTTTGACGCTATTGTTGCCAATAGCAGTAGCAATTGTCTTATTGTCAGGACTGAATTTCACATTGTCGCCTGGAACGTTACTCACCGTTGTCAGGTATCGGGGTTTCTGATCTTCAAGTTTCCAGAATTTAACCGTCAAGTCGTTCCAATTTCCTCCACTAAAGGTGGCAATCAACTTGCCATCTGGACTAAATTGCAGGAAAATGAACTTCTCGTCAGGAGGAAAGAGTTCAATTGGCTTCCCATCAACGCTCCAGAATTTAACCGTCCTATTGCTTCCGCTCAAATTATACGTGGCAATTAACCTGCCATCAGGGCTTAAGTCCAGGGCATCGAACTTCTCGTTAGCGGTAAAGTGCTTGAGTTGCTTCCCGTCAGCACTCCAGAGCTTGACTATGCTGTTGTTCTCATCCTTATTAGAGGTGGCAATCAGCTTACCGTTAGGATTGTCGAGGCTCACGGCATTGAACGTCTCGTTAGGGAGAAAGCGCTTGAGCTGCTTCCCCTCAATGCTCCAGAGTTTACCCGTCTGGTTGCTTCCGAAACTATGGGTGGCAATTAGCTTACTGTTGGGGTTGAATTCCAAGACATCGAACTTTTCGTTAGGGAGCAAGCGTTTGAGTTGCGTCCCCTCAATGCTCCAGAGTTTACCCGTCTGGTTGCCTCCTGAACTATAGGTGGCAATTAGCTTGCCATCAAGCCCCAATACCAACTCATCAAACTTCTCGCTAGGGAGTAAGCGGTTGAGTTGTTTCCCCTCAATACTGCGGAGATTGATTATCCTGTTTTTCCCGCTCCCACTATAACTGGCAATGAGTTTGCCATCAGGGCTAAAGCTGACATGATTAACTGGAGTATCAGCGTCACTCAGAACTGTGCGTTTTTTGCTATCAAAACTCCACAGTCTGACTTTATAATCCGAACTCACCGTTGCGATCGCATCCCCTTCCGGACTAAAGAGAACCCAATAAAATGAAGTACCTGGATGAAAGGTTTGAAGTTCATCACCCTCTGGGTTCCAGAGTTGGACAGTATTATCTCTATTAGCAGTAGCAATTATCTTGCTGTCAGGACTGAACCAGACTTTTTCGTTCTCAGCGTTGCGAGATAGGATTTTGGGTTCTTTACTATTAAGGTTCCAAAGTTTGACCGTCTTGTTGTGTCTGTCCCCACTGAAGGTTGCTATCAGCTTGCTGTCGGGGCTGAATTCTAAGTAATTGAACGTCTCATTAGGGAACAAGGGTTTGAGCTGTTTCCCCTCATCGCTCCAAAGTTTGACCGTCTTGTTGTCTCTATCCCCACTGAAGGTTGCTATCAGCTTACTGTCGGGGCTGAATTCTAAGTAATTGAACGTCTCGTTAGGGAGCAAGTGTTTGAGTTGCTTCCCCTCAATACTCCATAATTTGCCTGTGTTGTCCCCGCCACTACGAGTGGCAATCAGCTTACCGTTGCGACTGAATTGCAGGTTATAGAACTTCTCACTGGAGGGGAAGGAATAGAAGTGATTAAGTTTCTCACCATCAAGTCTCCAGAGTTTGAACGTCCCACTTTCACTATCGCCTCTATAGGTGGCAATCAACTTGCCGTCGTGGCTGAATATGAGTCCGTTAAACTTCTCGCCGGAGGGGAAGGGATTGATGCGATTTAGTTTCTCTCCATTAAGTTTCCAGATGTTGACTGTCCTATTGTTCGAGTCCCCGCTATGGGTAGCAATCAGCTTACCGTCGGGACTCATTCTCACAAACGAAACTGCCTGCTCTGGTAGGTGTCCGAGTTCTTTGCCGTCCTTGTTCCAGAGCTTAACTGTCTTATCTTCGCTGAGAGTGGCAATTGTCTTACCATCGTCGGGACTGAAAACGATTTCTGTAACCTCTGCCTTGTGAGGAAGGGTTTTGAAGGTCTTACCTTGGAAATTCCAAAGCTTAACTGCTCCGTCCTTACTGGCAGTAGCAATTGTTTCATTGTCTGGGCTGACACTGACGGTAGTGTTGCGCCCTCCCAGGCGATTCAATTCTTTGCGATCGTTAAGCGCTGCCCGTAACGCTTTCTCTACCCGCTTCCGTAAGTCCAATTCTCTTTTATCGGGCTGCTCTAATAGTCGCGTTCCTGCTCTAATGCCTTCAATTAGAGCATCAAACTCTTGATTTGAATCGATGAGAGTTTCTGTGTATCGAGTCAAGGCATTGACTTGACCTTTTAAAAGTTGTTTTGCCTCCTTCTCTCGCTGGTACACCCGCCAACCCAAGCCTGCAACGGTGACAAATGCCACACTCATCACACCCAGCAGCGACCTTAAGATAATAACCTGACGTTTTTCTTTTTTGAGTGCGGTTGCGATCGCTTCCCCACTTTCAAGAATGAATTCCTTCTGTAAGGCAGTTGCGACTGGTTGTTTCTTTTGTTGCTCAGATTCCTGCAACCAGCTTTGAGCAATCAAAAATTCACTGCCCCTTAACAGCAAGTCAGCACTATGATTTTTCTCCTGCCATTCGATCGCTCTCTGCGACCATTTAGTATGATGGCGTAAGTGTTCCCTGTCTGTATCCAGCATTCTCACCAATTGTCTAAAATTGGTCTGAAAATCCCGCTCATTCTGATTAAAATCAATCCACTGCACCTTCCCTAACTCCGGATGCAGCTCATCTGAATTCACCGACCGATGCAGCAGTGTCACAAACCGCTTATTCAACTGCGCTGCATACTCCACCTCTTCGGCACAATAAGGCGAATTCACAGAACGGGGCGAAAGAATAAATAAGAAGTTATCGCAAGCTTTAATTCCTTGGCATATCTCCTCGGCAAAATCCGCCCCCGATGCAATACTTTCCTGGTCAAACCAAGTCCTCTTCCCCTGAAGTTGCAATTCATCATTCAGCTTTCTAGCAAAATCCGAATCCGCACGAGAATAAGAAATAAACACATCCAATGATATTGCAGGCGGTTGCCGCAAACTTTCAGCAATAAACTCTTCAATTAACGGTGTCGGCGGATGCAGTGCTCTCTTATTTGCCACCTTCAACCAAGTTTCAGCACTCCGCAGGTTATACCCCCGCAACAGAATATTCGAATTCTCGTGTTGCCGCTTCCACTTCAGCGCTTTCGTCAGCAAAATTTTATGCTCATTATAGTAAGCTTCATCCTGATGCAAAATCCTGAGCAATTGGCTTTCATCAAGATGATAATCTTCTTCCTTTACATTGTCCGTCAGGTCAATATACTGCAAATCCCGCAGCGCATTTGGTATCGGTTCTGATAATATTTCTCGCACCAATACAGGTATAATCCGCTTATTGAGCGATAAAGCATAATCTAATTCTTGCCGAGCAAAATCCGACTTTACCGAATCAGGCGAAAGCAAATAAACCACATTATCCGCCTGTTCAATCCCTCGCTTAATTGCCTCCTCAAGCACTTCACCCGTTTGAATATCCGTTGTATTCGTCCAAACTGTAATACTTTCCTGCCTCAAACTGTTGCGAATCTTCTCCATTGTCGCCCTATCCTCATTGGCATAGGAGATAATCACCTGAGTCATCAAGTTGTTGGCATTCTTGATGCTTTCAGTGATATATTCGCAATGCAAATCGCTAGGAACACAAGGCGGTTGCTCGTTTTTAAAGCGTCTGTTTAACCAAGCTTCCGCTTGTTGTTTTTCATCGGCAATTAACAGCCAGCTACGTTGTTTTTGATGCCTCTCCCACTCCAACGCCTTCACTAAAAACTGGGTATGGTGCTCCACATAATCAGCATGAGAGCACAGCAAATTAATTAAGCCTGTAAAAGATGTCTCAAAATCATCTATCCCCTCTCGAAAATACACCCAGTTAATCTTGCCAATCGCTGGGTGCATATTGGGAAAGCTCGAATGCAGGCCTTTTTGTTTATACGCTTCCCATTCTTCAGGTGTACCCTTAGGATTTCTCTGTTGCCAAGTTTCCTGAGTAATTTGCTCGACGTGCAAAAGGGGAATAATCCGTTTTTTGCGCTTAAGTGCTAGCTCAATTTCTTTGCCACAATACGGCGAATTCACCGAATGCGGCGCAATGAGAAACAGAAAATTATGCGCCTTCTCAATGCCATCATCAATTTGATTTTGAAAGTCTACACCAAGGGGAATATCATTTTGATCGAACCAGATTTTTAACCCTTGTTCTAGCAATCGAGCATGAAGTTTTATTGCAAACGCTTTACTATCTGCTCGTCCGTAGGAGATGAAGGCATTGCAAAATTGATTCATTGTGAGGTAGCTGCACAAAACGAAGGATAGCTTAGTCTCAGTACTGGCTGGAGTACTCAGACTAATGTATCCTCCGATAGATGACATGGCAATGTAAATTCTTTGTCTTTTAACTTTATACCCACGCTTCACTTAAGCAGAACTTACACAAAGAAAGTCTCTAAAACGCCTTCAGGTTGGGGCTTTGGTATCGTGCCCCTACCGGATGTGGCGTCTGTGCGTAAGTCCTGTTAAGGTCTGAATCGCCCGCCTCAAATCGACAGCATTCTGGAGAATCACCGCACCTGCTACCAAATAAGAATCCCCCGAATGCGGGCTAGTTTGCAAGAGTCGGGGGAAGATGTCAAACGATTTTGGATCAGGACTTACCCAAATTTCCTTTTGAAGGGTCATTTGTAGGGGCTTTCCGGCCGTTCGCCCCTAATATGTGTGGTATCAATGCGTAAGTCCTGCTTACGCTTGAGTAACCGCATCTGGAGGAAGAGGCGATCGCACTTTCTAACGCCTTCTAAGACTTGGTATACTCCACTTGACCGTAGTTCAATTTAACAATCCGGTCTGCTAGATGAAAATAGCGATCGTCGTGACTAATGACTAGCACTGTCTTACCTTTATCCCTCAGTTGTGGCAGAAACTGAGTGTAGAAAATTTCCTTAAATATTGGGTCTTGGTCAGCTGCCCATTCATCAAATAAATAAATCGGTCTATCTTCCAAGTAGGCAGTAAGCAAAGCCAATCGTTTCCGCTGTCCTTGAGAAAGTGCAGTAGTGGAAAGTTTGCCATTTTCGATTGTTACTTTGCGCTCTAACTGGAGCTGCTTCAAATAATCTTGAGCTTGAGTATCTAAGCCAGTCTTGTCTAACCCTAGCAGGCGCTCAAATAGATAGAAGTCCGAGAAAACAACCGAAAAATGTTGGCGAAACCACTCTCGATTCTCTTGATTTATTCTCTGTCCATCAAGCCAAATTTCTCCGTTTTCGGGGATATACAATCCAATGATAATCTTAGCTAAAGTTGATTTTCCACTACCATTACCCCCAACGATAAATACCAGTTCTCCTAACTGAAAAGATAGGTTAATTGGGCCGAGGATAAAGCCAGTATCTTCCTGCTCTCCCCCATAAGGATAAGTCACATTCTTGAACTCTAAATGCTGCCAAGAAGATTTGAACGGAGGTGGAACGGTTGAGGCTTCGGCTCGACTAGCTAGAGATAAACCCAGCGACTCAATCTTCTGCAAAGCAACACTGGCTCTGGTGAGATTCGGAATGTTGTTTACGATGCCGTCCATCGGCAGCATCAAGTAGGCAAAGGTCAAGATGTAGCCAGAGAGGGTTTGAGGGTTAAGGACGATGAGCTTAGGAAGCACGAAAAGAACTAAACCCATGGCGAAAAACAACAAGAAATGACCCCAGCTAGAAACAGCCGCAAATAAGGTTAAACCGCGAACGTTGTGACGCCGAAACAAATCAGCTGTAGATTGGAGGTCTTCTGAGAGAAAGATTTGACGGCGTTTGTAGTGTAGTTTGAGTTCCTTGATGCCTTCGGTAAGGGTGCGGAAGTGACTGTATAACAAGTCTTGCTCTTCACGCACAAAGGTGAGCAATTGCCTACCTTTGTTCAATAGCAGTTGACAACTACCAACCCCCACGATTAAGAAGCCGAAAACCATCAATGATACTTTCCAGTAAAGCCAGACTAAATAGGTCAAACAGCCGATAACAATTGCCAGATCAATACAAAGGAAAGGAAGCACATGAACAGCAGTGGTAACTGCCTGGACATCATCGGTAAGGGTGGCTAAGAGTCGGGGGGTTCCTAGATGTTCTAAATGACTTAATTCGGAAGCAAGAATCTGACGAGCTAGGTGCATCCGCAGTTGAAAGACAGCATTCTGAGATAAACGAATTAGCACAACTTGAGACAGGATACTGGTGGTGACGGCGACAAAACTTAGTCCTATAAAACTCCAAGCTGTGGATGTGATGGATGAAGAAACGTTATGACTGACAGCGCTGCTGATCAAAGCAATGAGTGCTGCGCTACTGCTGCCACTGATGAATCCAGTGATGGCTGCGATCGCCACCATACCCCAGGAAGAACGCAGAAGAAAGGAAATCAAATTTTTCATGCGGGAAAATAAAGTATTAGTATTATCTCTGCGTAGCGAACTATATGATCTTCCTTGATTGTGTGCTTCTACTTCTGTGTTTATCAGCTACGTGGTTTTACTGCTACGCCATCTATGCTGCTGTAGATTTTTTTGGTCGCCCTGATATAAAGTTGCAGTCAAACATAGTAGATAACGAGAAGGACAAGGGGGACAAGGGGGACAAGGGAGCAGTTGTTTCTCTGTCAGAGTGCAAAGGACTACGACTGAATGCAACTGGGTATGAGTCTATCGATCCAGACTTCCAGCCACCTGTTACTATTCTGAAACCGATTTGTGGTCTAGATAGTGATACCTACGAAAATCTGGCTTCATTTTGCCAACAGGACTATCCGCAGTACCAAATTATCTTTGGTGTGCGTGATGCTCAAGACGCGGTTGTGGAAGTTGTGCAGAAAATTATCTATAACTTCCCTGATATTGATATTCAGCTTGTAGTTAGCGATCGCACAATTGGCACCAACTTCAAAGTTAGCAATCTCGCCAATGCCCAAACTGAAGCTAAGTATTCAATCCTGGTGATTGCTGATAGCGACATCCGAGTTGGGGTGGACTATTTAAGGCAAATTATACAGCCAATGCGCGACTCAACTGTTGGAGTTGTAACATGTCTGTATCGTTCACTAACGCGAGGGTGGGTAGCAGCGATTGAAGCCCTCTGGATTTCCACCCAGTTTGCTCCTAGCGTGTTAGTGGCCAGAAAGCTGGATGGAATCAAGTTTGCGTTTGGCTCAACAATTGTCATTCAAAAAGCTGTACTTGAAGAAATTGGAGGATTTTTGGCGATCGCTGATTATCTAGCAGATGATTTTCAACTCGGTAAACTACCCACAGATGCAGGCTACAAGGTTGTGCTTTCTGATTATGTTGTTGAACACGTCATGCCAAAAGCCAGCCTCGCTGATTCCATAAAACGCCAGACACGCTGGGGGCGAGGAACCAGAGTTTCTCGGCCTTGGGGCTATTTCGGACTGATTTTTACCCATGGCACAGCAACTAGCTTACTCTTCCTGCTAGCCACTCAAGGAGCGATTTTAGGCTGGGCTGTACTCGGTATCACCTGGAGTGCGAGATTAGTAATGGGATGGGTTGTTGGGGTGAGGTACCTCAAAGATCCAGTTGCTAGAAAGTTTCTCTGGGTTGTACCTTTGCGTGACCTGATCAGCTTTATTTTGTGGTGCTACAGTTTTGTTGGAAATGCGATCGAGTGGCGAGGGCGGCGACTAAGGCTGATCAAAGGTGGTAAACTGGTGCCACTCGTAGCGGATACGGGCAAGACTTACGCCAATTGACCTTTGAACCACCATCTGTAGGAGCGTATAGCTATACGCCCTAACCTATCAGAACTTACGCAACTGTCACAAGCTAGCGCGCTCTTCTCGCCGCGCTGAGTGCTAAAAAACTAAACGATAAACAGCGGAATATCTGGGCGCTTCAACTGTTGGATTAAATAAAACGAGTTAGTTCAATTTCCTCTGAATATCTTTTATCGATAGTGGAAAATTACTTGTTCTCCTGTTTACTCACTTGGAATGCGTCTCCACAGGTCGGCAAGATCAATGGTATCGAAGAATGCCACTACCTTAACAATACGCCCGTTTTTCAGGGTCATGTACCAGGAATAGGTGTTGTTATACGGTTTACCGTCTTTGGCTGTGGCCGTTCCATCCCATAAGGCAATTACCATGTCACCATCGGCATAAATGCCCCGAACACTGGGCACTATTCTTACGCTCAATCGCTCGTTGACTGGCGCTATGGCCTCCTCCAAGAACTGCTGGCGACTGGTGTAGGTTTTGGAAATGGGACTACTGCCTGTAATCGTCCATTCCACGTCATCAGCCAGCAGGTCGAAAAAGCTACCAGTGCCGTTTGCCCATTTGGCAAAGCCTTCGCGTATTATCTGTTTATTCTTGCCCTCGTCGGATTGTACAGTTATGGGATTCTCTTCTTGTTTTCTGGTCTGTGCGATCGCTGGCGGGGCGGCGGCAGCTACCATGAAGCCACAGCCGATTAAGAAGTTACGGCGGGGTATAGGGGTGTTGGTGGTGGACTGTTTGTTCATAACTCCTCGCGTGCAAGTTAGCTTTGTGTAGAAAACGCTGTTCCAACTTATCTGTAATCGGTAGACTCAGATAACGTCCGCCATTTTGCCGTCTCTTGCTCGACGTAAGCGTTCTTCTCAGCTATTGTCTGAAGTGTATCTGTGCCTAGAGGTAACCGCAGAGGTGCTTCATCTGTGTTGACAATCTCCAAGATAGCTGGGGGAAGCTTAGTGGGATCTCCTGGTTGTTGGTGGTTAAGTCCAGCCGCTACATCACGGATTTTCCCAACCGTCTGGGCATAATCAGGGATTTGCACTGCACTCGGACGTAGCGAACTTTGATCGAGAAAATTGGTGCGGAAGTATCCTGGCTCAACCACTGTAACGTGAATCCCCAACGGGGCTAACTCCCCATGCAGCGCTTCGGTAATGCCTTCGACGGCAAACTTGGTTGAGCAATAGATGCCCCATCCTGGGGAGGAGCGATAGCCACCAATCGACGAGATATTAATGATGTGTCCAGAGCGGTGCTGACGCATACTGGGTAGCACAGCACGGGTGACATTGAGCAGCCCAAAGACATTGGTTCGATAAACACTCTCAACCTCTTCGGCACTGCACTCTTCGATCGCTCCCAGCAAACCGAATCCGGCATTGTTGACCAGCACGTCGATCTGTCCAAATCTTTCCAGCGCTGTTGCGATCGCCGCTTTCACCTGAGCTTCATCGGTTACATCCATGCTGAGTGTCAATACGTCTTTACTTGTTCCGAATTGTTGCAAATCAGCCTGATTGCGGGCAGTCGCAATTAATCTGTCACCCGCCGCCAAAACGGCTTCAGCAATTTCGGCACCAAACCCCCGTGAAGCACCTGTAATGAGCCATGTTCTTTGAGACATCTTTGTTCTCTCTCGTGGAAATTAGTGAATAACAGCGTTATCTCATTGAATGAGTCGCAGTATTTTTGTCCAATCCTCGGATTGATCCAGCTATCAAAGCAAGTTTTGTTGTGTCTTGCTCATTGCCTTATCCTTTCATTTCCCCTTGGAATGAGTTCATCATAGAATTGAAAGAATTGGCACTAAATACCTAAACCTTGCACATAATTGCCTAAAACTCTCAGGTGGAAGATTGACCAGGGTGAATATCCTCTATAATGAGCGTCGGAAAATGGCTGAATTCCTCAAGAATCCAGTATGGCGATTGAAATAATGAAGCGGGGTACAGCGAGCAATTTATGTCAAGACTTGGCAACATTAGTGATTCGGCACACCAATGGAAAGGGAAACGGTATCCATTCAACCGCCATTGAGCAGTTGGAATTGATGCGGGAATCTACTGCTCCTACAGCACTCTGTGCTGTGTATGAACCGACACTTTGCATTATTCTTCAGGGTAGAAAAGAAACCTCACTGGGCAAGGAAACCTATCATTACGGTGCGGCTCAATACATCGTTGTCACGGTCGATCTGCCGCTCAGCGGATTGATTGTCGATGCGACACCAGATCAGCCGTATCTATGCTTTAAGCTCAGTCTGGACGCGACTCAGCTTTGGAATATTATCGATCAAATCCAGCACAGTAAAGACAACACAGAAGACTCGGTGAGAGGCTTGTTCGTTAGTGATGCTGATGAATTGTTGATTGATTGTGCCATCAGGCTGACACGGCTTTTGGATACGCCGCAGCATATTCCATTCCTGGCCCCCATGATTATTCGCGAAATCTATTACCGCATTTTAATCGGTGAACAAGGCCAAGCGGTTCGTCAGATTGCGACTTTTGGGAGCCATATGCAGCGCATTGCGGAAGTGATCAAACTGATCAAAGCTGATTTTACAAAATCATTGCGGGTTGATGATCTAGCCAAGCAAGCGAATATGTCTCCCGCATCATTCCATCGTCACTTCAAGGCAGTCACTTCAATGAGTCCGATGCAATATCAAAAACAGCTGAGGCTGATGGAAGCCCGTCGTCTAATGCTAACCGAAAACACCAATGTAACCAATGCTGCTTATCAAGTTGGGTATGAGAGTGCCTCACAATTCAGCCGTGAATATTCTCGTATGTTCGGTAGGTCACCCATTAAGGATATTGGACAGTTACGTAAAGTCTAAACAGGGGATTTGCCGATGCATCTGTATCAGCGAGACCTTCGGCATGAGAGAAAGGCTCACTATGCTTGAGGGGCAACTTGACGCTGCTCCTTTTCTTCACCCTGCCTATGTTGTGTCTGTGCGTAAGTCCTGAGCTAGTGTGCCTAACTAAGGCTGATACCATTTCTCGTGTGAAGATGCGCTTAATAGCCTGTGCAGACCAGCGAGAGTTTGTGTAGCCCCAGTTTTCCAGACTAAGGGCAAACAAAGTGCAAGGTTATAGATAATTGGTATGACATCAACATCAGCTTTTAGACTTATAAAAATTTCGTAATAAGTACAATAAAACAGCAATATTAACTAAAAAAACTACGATTTTTAGTATCGACACTCCTTTGATTAACTCAAATATCTCTTAAACGACAATTGCTACTAAACCAGGCGGACGATTATTTTTCACTCTCTTCATAAAAAAATTGCAGTTTGGCTACTTCCCAATGCAGAAGCGACTGAAAATTCGGTCAAGTACGGATTCAGTGATTTCTTCACCTGTAATTTCTCCCAGTGCCTGAATTGCACCCCGCAGGTCAATCGTCCAAAAATCTAAGGGCAACTCCTGAGCGATAGTCTCTTGCACTTGTTGAAGGGATGTTTTCGCCCTTGTTAAAGCAGCCGCTTGCCGTTGATTAATGGCTAAATCTAAGTTAGCAGCTTTGAGATTGCCCGTATGAACTGCTTCAAGAATCGCCTTTTCCAAGTCCTCAATCCCTTGATTGAGAGAAGCAGCTGTGAAAATTTGGGATTTTGAGTCGCTCTTTTGGTGTGCTGCCAACGCAACTTGGATTTCAGATTGAAGCGTTCTTTTTTGATTTTCTTCTACTAAATCAATCTTGTTAATTACTAGAATTATGGGGCGATGTTGCACTTGTTCGTAAATTTCTTGATCATCTGCTGTCCAACCGGTTGAGGCGTCGATCGCAAGTAATACTAAATCCGCTGCTTTCGCTGCACGGCGCGATCGCTCCACGCCAATCTTCTCTACCCGATCCACTGTCTCCCGAATTCCCGCAGTATCGAGCACTTGCACAGGTATTCCCCCAACCACCAACTGTGACTCAACCACATCGCGAGTAGTACCAGGTAAGTCGGTGACAATAGCGCGATCGCTTCGACTCCAGGCATTCAACAAGCTTGATTTCCCCACATTCGGACGTCCGACAATCGCCACTTTTAAGCCAGTACGAAGCAATTCTCCTCGATCTGCCGTTGCCAAGATACGGGTTACTTCCGCTAATACCTGCTCAATTTGGGCAATAACTGCCGCTTCATCCAAGGGCGGTAAATCCTCCTCAAAATCAATCCGGGCTTCAATTTCTGCCAAAATATCTAGACAAGTAGAGCGTAATTGCCGAATCGGCACGGCTAACTTTCCCTGCAACCCAGCAAGGGCAGCAAGGGCCGCTTGGGGTGAGCGAGAGCCAACTAAGTCTGCAATACTTTCTGCTTGAGTCAAATCTAGGCGTCCATTCAAAAATGCCCGCAGGGTAAACTCTCCTGCCTGTGCCAACCTTGCTCCTTGTTCGATGCACAACTGCAATACCTGCTGGACTGGCATAATTCCGCCGTGGCAATGGAACTCTACTACATCTTCACGAGTGTAAGAGCGAGGAGCTTGCATAATCAGTAACAGTGCTTCATCTACCAGTTGTTTTGTCTGGGGATGACGCACATATCCGTAGAGAATTCGGTGGCTTTCCCAAGCTTGACGCCCTGGTGCGTGGAATAGGGTATGAGCGATCGCGATCGCATTTTGACCCGACATCCGCACAATACCCACACTACCTTGTTGCGGGACAACCGCTGTTGCGATCGCGGCGATCGTTTCCCCCTGTACGAATATCTGAGACATTTTGGTTAACTTTATCCTTACTTATCTCAGCCTATCAAGGAGCTTAGGGAATGTGAGAGCTTGTGTTGCAGGGGGTGAAAATGCGATCGCCTAAAATGCTTAGTAACTCCATCAATCCCCTCAACTCTCAAGTCGCTGTGACAGCCATGACAACTCTCAACGCCGAAAAACTAACATTAAAAGATGTGCATCGTCTTTTGGGCTTTCAGAAGCAACCGATGGGAGAATATTCAACTCTCCTATCCCTTGAGCCTCTCACAACCTATGAGCATCAGGAACTGCTTCAAATTGCTCATGACTTCGATAATTACTTGAGTGCAGAAAAGGTTTTAGAGGGATTAGTGAAGGTCTTAACAACCTTTCCCTTGCTCCGATTAGCTGGATTTTACCGATTTCCAGTTGAACTAAGCTTAGAAGAAGGAATTGCCAGAATTGTTATAGAAGATGAAGATACTTTCATCACCGGACGGTTTGATATTTTAGCCATTAATAAAACTGCCCTAGCCGGAAGTCAACCCTTCTGGATTTTGTTAATTGAATCTAAAAATAGTTCAGTTGACTTGTCAGCAGGTTTACCTCAGCTACTTGCATATGCTTATACAAGTTTGGAGTATCAAACATCAGTTTGGGGGCTAGCAACAAATGGATTGAACTATCAATTTGTGTATCTCACACAGGGAACTACCCCAATGTATCAACTCATGCCACCTCTACACTTATTTGAAACAGAACGGGCGAATCAGTTACTTCAGGTTCTAAAAGCACTCTGTAAGCTCCAAATCAGTGTTTCGCCTGATTCAGCCGTTGCATAATTTGCGCTAACATTAGCGAAACTGGCTCTCCCGTAGATATTGATTAATCAAGCCAAGCGCTTATTGCAAGATTCAACCTCTATTTTCTCTAGCATATTTCTTGGGTGCGATCGCATTCTCCCAACCTATCCAAAAAGGCGCAAAGCGAAGCTAGCGCCACTAGAATCAATACAGCAGCATTCAAAGCCTGGTGGAAGATTATGAATTTAGTCATCACAAGACCCTCCTCCTTGATCAGCGGTATTAAGCTGGAAAAAGTTGACCAACTCACTCTGTTCAAATTTACCGATGAACTTCAATTGCGTATGGAAGAACTTCTAGAGAGAAAGAAAGCAGATAGACTGACTTTAGAAGAAATTGCAGAACTCGAAGCAATTGGAGAATTAGATCGAATTTTCACTCACATTAATGCTATGCTCGTTGCTCAAGTATGACCCTTGACGATAGCACCCGACAATTGGTTCGCAGACGTGCCAAATACCTATGCGAGTACTGCCATTCTCCAGAGCGCATCTGTACCACTCGCTTTACTGTAGACCACATCATCCCCCAGTCTCTGGGTGGTTCTGACAAACCTGACAACTTAGCCCTAGCTTGTCGTCGCTGTAATGAACGTCGCTACAATTTCATTGCAGGATTTGACACAGAAACTCAAGAAATCGTTCCCCTCTTTAACCCCCGTCAACAGCAATGGGCAGAACATTTTCTCTGGACAGCAGATAGTCGAGAAATTGTAGGCATTACTCCTATCGGTCGAGCAACTTGCAATCGGCTTGACCTCAACGATGAACGTTATGAAGCAGAGGATTCGATTCGGAGTACGCGGGGGTTTTGGGTGCAGGCTGGTTGGCATCCTCCCCCGGAAGATCCACGACTATAGTTGCTTTTGCGCGATCGCATTCTCTCAACCTATCCAAAAAAGCGTGAAGCGAAGCTAGCGCGTAAGCGCATCGCATTAGAGCAGATGGCAAAGCGCGATCGCCTTTCCTAGCAGGAGAAAGGTGATTTCCAGTAGGTAGCTGACATCAACACTAAGATTGAGCAGACATCACCATTGCTCTGGATAATTACCTTTCATCATTTGCTTCTTGGTTATCGACATCTTCTTGATTATCAGTTGGCTTGCTGTTGCTTTTTTTAAACTTTTTACGCTTCGCAATTATCCATCCTATGATACCCGCTATTGAGCCAGAACCAAATATTAGCGGAAAGAGGTCTGACCAGTTATTTATCAACAAGTCTTTTATCGAGTATATAGGATTAACTTTTACTTTAATTTTCTTGATATCTACAGGATAGTTTCTTACAGAATCTATTTCTAGCTGAGGGACTTTTATTCTGACGCTAACAATTAATGATAATGTTTGCTCTCCAGATTTCTTAGGAGTGACATCCCAGCTCCATTCTGTATAGTCTTCTCCGCCAACAACTTGTAGACCAGTACTGATTCCTTTTATCTCAAAACTATTTCCTTCTAATTTAACTTCTGTAACTGTTCCAAACTTAATGTTTTCTAATACTGGTTTTCCTTTTCCTTTAAGTTTATTATCAAAATCTTTTGTAACTGTTTTAGCAATACGCACTTCAATTCTTTCTGTTTCCCCAACTTGCATTTCTTCGGGAACATTAAAAAGGATTTTTCCTACAGACAATTGGTCAATCGCGTCTTGAACAATTTTATCTATATTAATTTTTGGTAATAAGGTTGGTGTTGGTAATGGTGTATCAGCAGGTGTTGAGCTTGTCCCCGCTGGTGTATCAGCAGGTGTTGGGCTATCTGTTGGGCTATTTGATGCATTTTGACAAGAGGCTATAAAAACTAATAATAGTAAATGACTAAAAAATAATCCGGTTGATTTAAAACGCCACTGCATTTTGTTTGAGCAGCTCCTTCGCCAAATTTAGTTACAGGAACCTTTCTCTCCTTTGAGTAAGTCTTCAGGTTGTAAGCCAATCATTTCGGAAAGCAGCAATATTAGGTATGGGCAAAGTTGGCGAATTAGGCAGACAGAACGGGGTGAAGCTACGTAAAGATTTGTAACAAGAACTTGACCCTTCAGCAGAAATCCCTCAATCTGCTAAAGTAATCATAGTTAAACTAAAAACCTAAATATCTTAGCGCCACTCAAAAGCTCTACCAACGCTTTTAAGTGGCTAACCCCCAAAACTGTATCAGGCAGTCTGGTGCTAGAAGAAATGGTAACACTCCTCTAGCCACTCCGACTTTCTCTGCAACAAAGACGGGGTGGCTAATATTTTGGGTCACCACAACTGAACCCAAGACAGGAGCAATCTACCATCATGTCCCAAAACTTAATCACCGC
>DALYIW010000154.1:18972-19515 GCA_031970155.1 Coleofasciculaceae cyanobacterium CTOTU46601
GCCTAGAGTGCTGGAAACACCAAATCTGGGTAAAACTGGTGGAATCTCGGGCTAAATTCGTCAGTTATCGCAGCTTGCCTCTATGGATTGACCAAGGACTGAACGCAATAAAACTTTGCACTTCCCGTCCCAGTCTCGACCAATTAGGCGAAATTTTACGCAGCGAACGAGATTGGTATGAACAGCACGAAATGCCTGATGCTGTGCAACCGTGGCGCGATGCCTGGGCACAACGGGCCCAAGACTTGAGGGAAGAAGAAGAACGCACACTTCCCATTCGTGCCCATCAGCAAGCTGGAGTTAAGTGGTACTCGGCATGGGAAGGAGTGTTACGCTGTTGCCGAGATTGTATCGCACTAGAGCGATTAGCCCCGGAAATTAACCAGCAAAGTCAGGAGTTTTCGGATTTGCCAGAGGTAATGCAAGCGATGCAACAATTGTGGAATCAGCGATGGCAGGAACTAGAGGACGCGATCGCCTAAAACTGATCAGGACTTACGCAAATTTCCGGTTAAACCGCCATTTGTAGGGGTGAACGGCCGT
>DALYIW010000155.1:0-19509 GCA_031970155.1 Coleofasciculaceae cyanobacterium CTOTU46601
GGGGAAAGAGACTTTCATGTTTTTGTTGTGTACTCGCGTTCATAGTGTCTCTTGCCTCAGTCCATTTTTACCTTATGTAAGAGCAAAAAAGCGAAAAAACACACAGCACACCTAAGCCGTGCTTGCGATCGTCTTGCGACAGTTGAAGATGCGGAAGGTAGGCTAAAAGCGTGCTGGGCTTGAATTTCAGTCCATTTTAATGGACTTAAGCTATGACGCCGGAGTTTTGAACTCCGGGCGGGTTTTGTAGCTTACTGAGAATGGTGCAAGACGTCAGTTTTCCCGACTCCCGACTCCCGACTCCCAACTCCCTACTTTCAAAAAAGA
The DNA here is from genome assembly GCA_031970155.1 of Coleofasciculaceae cyanobacterium CTOTU46601. Classification (GTDB taxonomy): domain Bacteria; phylum Cyanobacteriota; class Cyanobacteriia; order Cyanobacteriales; family Coleofasciculaceae; genus DALYIW01. The sequence goes on from DALYIW010000155.1 coordinate 328, forward strand.
ACACAGTTAGTTTAAATCAAACGGAAACCGATGCTCTATCTATTACCTCCTGGGGGCAAACCTTGCCGTTGCAAGATTTCACGCGCATCCCGCCCTGGCGTGTAGTTGTAACCAAAGGATGAACCCTCTGAGTCATTGAGAATCTGAGGTGTCAGCAGCACAATCACCTCTTGTCGTGCATTTTCTCGCGAAGTACTTCTAAACAGGGCACCAAGTAATGGAATGTCTCCCAAGATCGGCACCTTCCTTACCGTTGTTCGGTCGGTATCCTGAATAATACCGGATAGGATTAGAGTCTGAGCATCTCGCAGGCGAATTAGTCCAGAGCTAAGCTGACGCACATTTAGTAAAGCGATTCGGTTTGTATCCTGGCCAATGGTGAGATCTTGATTACTCCCAATGGAAGTCACCCTAGGATTCACCGTTAAATTGACAAAGCCATTATCATCAATTTTCTGGATATTGACCTCAAGAATTAAACCTGCCTCTCGAATCTCTGCTGTTACTGTTGTCCTGCTTCGGTTACCAGTGCCAATATCTTCAGTCTCACTAGTAATATTGCCAACTACCTCTTGAGTTAGGTTAACTGTAGCGGTCTGACCTTCTTGTACTACCAGCGTCGGATCGGTCAAAATCTTGGCGTTTCCACTCTCGATCTGAGCCTGCAAGGCCGCTAACAACCTTTTGGGGAATTGGAATATAGAGGGGAGAGCAGCAGTAACACTTCCCAGTGTACCTTGTGTTGTAGTGGAGGTGCCATCCGCATTTACTGTAATAATGTTATCTGTCGCCTGCGTAATGTTTGTAAACCCTGGCTGTTGTGGATTGTCGAGAGTGACAAATGGTCTGGGAAACTGTGCGGCACCTCGGTCTTGAAGTCGAGTCACGCCGTTAGGAGTGACTAGAATTGTACCTGGACTGGTGCCCTGAACGCTGACGGAGTTAGTTGGATCGAGGAAAACATTTGCGCTAGCAAAAGGGTTAGCGATTATGGGTGGAGAAGAAATACTCCCAGCCAAATCTTGTCGAGTAGCTGGCCTTGCCCCACCGTAATTGAAAGATGCAGCGCCGCCATCATTGACAAAAAAGGCATTACCAATCCCGAAAGAGAAGCTACTGTTGAATGCATCAAGTCCTCGTAGGTTGATATCAACAACCTTGACATTGACGGCTACTTGACGACGACGCAAATCTAACTGATTCAACAAAGCTGTGGCGATTTCAACTTGGCGTGGTTCCCCAACCAAGGTTAACTGATTGAGACGCTCGTCAGGAGTGACTAATAGCCCCCTGAGCGTTAGAGGTCCTGTTGGTACTGCCGCTCCTCCCTGGGGTTGAGCTTGTTCTACCTGTGGGGTAATTTTTTGTACCGTTGTTGTGGTATTTTCAATTCTTTGGGCTGCTGCTCCCTCACCCACTACTGTCAGTGTTGTTTGTCTGGTAATCTGCTGTTGCTCTGCTCCTTGAGCAACCAGGAAACCAACTGCATCGACAGATCTGACTTGATTGAGACGTAAAGTTCGAGCAACGATATTACGGGCAGCATCGGGAAGCCGAGAACCCACAAGAATTGTGCGTGCAACTCGGTTCGCTTGGAGTCCGGAGATCTGGAGGACGTAGTTAAATACGTCTTGAACTGATTCATTTTCCAAATCCAGGGAAATAGTCGGCTGTGGACCACCAGGGGCAGCTCCGGGAGGAGCACCTGGGGCACCACTTCCCCCGTCGGTAAAGGCGACGTTGAGGCCAGCTGAGCGAGCCAGTAGCGAGAGCACTTCTCGAACGGGAGCTTCTCGCAGCACTAGTCGAGGGATACGTACATCTGTCCCTAGATCGATATTGTTGGCAGAGGCGTTGATATTGGAGATCGCAATATCACCAACAGGTGGCGCGATCGCTCTTGGCAAGAAGGGAGGCGCTGGTGCCACGGGTTGTGCAGCACCTGTTGCTGGAGCTGGTGCCCCATCAATTGTAATTTTCGGGTTGGGAATCAGAACATCTGGATTCGGAGGCCTTACAGGGGCTTGAGGTACTACTGTCGGCCCAGACGGAGTTTGTGCTGGTTGAATCGGTTGAGGCGTCGGTGTCTGGGTTATATTTGTTGGCGGATTTTGTGTTTGTGTCGCTGGCAGGGTAGATGGTTGCGTCTGGAGAATCGGAATTGTACCGTTTGCCGGAGCCGTTGGCGCTGACTGGACGGGTTGAGTCGTCGGGATCTGAGCCACCGTTTGAGGAGGATTTGGCGTTTTCGCGGGTGGCGTGGCAGCGGATGGTGACTGGAGAGTATAAGTTTCCGGACTTACTGGAGTTTTTGATGACGGTGACACCGTGTTCGAGACGGCTGCCGAATTATTCTGTGCTGTGCTAATCCCTAACGTAATACCCTGTGGATTGCTCTGGAGAATTTGACCGTTCGGAGCGCTTTTGGTTCCGCTAACAGTTACCCGAACCTTGTTAGCATCTACCTGATTCACGACAAGAGCACTAACTCCAGGTATGGGGTTTTCTTGACGGAAGCTGTCGCCCTTGCCCAAGTTGAGTTGGGTATTAACAATATCTGTTACTAAATCATTTCCACGATGCACCGTGAAAACCTGTGGGCGTGTATCGCCAGCTTTGGTTTCCAGAACCACTTTCAGTTCACTTCCACTAGGATTAAGCTGCACCCCTGTTACTTGCGTAGCAGCAGCCCAGACGGGCTGTGTCGCCAATAGGGACACAGCTCCTCCCATCACAATTCCATTTAATGCTTGAGCCTGTTTCACATTAACTCCTCACCTAATACGGGCCATTCTTCAAATAGCTTGCCAGCCATTAGCTTTTAGAAGCTAAGAACGGTACCTTTAGAGAATTCTCCAAGCTAACAGCTGGAGGGCGATCGCACGAAGCGTCGCCCTCAAGGGGCGATCGCAAACCTTCTTACCTACTTGGCTTTTTCCCGGCCTGGGCGGCTGCTGCCTTTTTGTCCTCCTCAGTCACTGGCATCAGGGTCACCAGTTTAAACGATGCTTTGATGGTAGGTTTACCACCAGGCAGCACTTTTCTGTTTTTGTCAACAATTACAGGAACCACTCTGCCTTTGTCAACAAATAGTGCCTGAGGTTCGCTCACGTCAGCTTTAAAGTCTTTAATCAGCAATAGTGCCTGTAATCGCTCAAAACTCCGCAGAATTGATTGAACTTGGTCGAAGCTGCCCTCAATCTCTACGTTGTAAATTTTACGTTTTAGCTTCCCGTTTACTGCCGCCCCAAAAGAACCATCGTTGACAATCTCACTGTCTTGTCCAGGCTGAGGCTGAAAGTTGGTCAATCTACCATTTCTAGATTTAACAAAGCTGTTGAGGTCTAGTAGTAGCGTATCGAGGGTTTTGTCATTAGCAAATAAACCCAGTACCTGTTTATTTTTCTGTTTCGCTTGTTCAAGTTTTTCTTTGGTCTGATCGATCTTTAATTGAATTTCTTTTTGTCTTTCAACTTGAATTTGCTTATTTTTTACCTCGTCTTCTAATTTTTGATACTTCTCCCAAGCCGGCTGCACCACGTTAAGAAAGAGATAGACCGAGCCTAAAAGACCTAAAACTGCAAAGATTATCCCCCCAACCTGGGGGGTGAACGTAATTCCAAAGGCTGTGGGATAGCTAGGACTTTCCTCCTGACCGTCAGGAATAAAATCTTGATCAGCGTATGTCATTGTTGATTTGCTCCTTGAGTTGCTCCTTTATTGACTTTTGGAGTTGCTGCTGGAGTTGCTCCTTTATTTACTCCTGGAGTTGCTCCTGAAGTTGCTCCTTTGTTTACTCCTGGAGTTGCTGCTGGAGTTGCTCCTGGAATGGCTTTTGGAGTTGCTCCTTTATTTACTCCTGGAGTTGCTCCTTTCTCCTGAATCTGCTGAAGGGTTCTAATCCGAGTCACTAATCCCACGGCACCCTTACGGTCTAACTCTCGGACTATCTCAGAAGCTGGCACATCATTTAAGGTTGTTTGAATTGTGTATTCCACAACTTTGGGGAGTTCGTAGGTTGTTCTGACGGCTGACCTGAGTTGGTTTTCAGGAAGTTCTATTCGGGTGGGATTAGCGATCAATTGAGCTTTGGATAATTGAGTTTCATCGCTTTTTACAAAAGGAGACTGCTTGAGGGTCATCAAAAAGTAACCCACATCGTCAAATGAGCGAGCTGTACCAGAAATCTGCATCTGCATTACTTTCTGGGGTTGGTTTGCCGCTGGGTCATTCGCTGCTCTATTATTTGCTGCTCTGGCATTTGCTGGTCTTGGCGTGGGGGCATTCGCTGCCGCCGCAGGAGCTTTAGCAACTACCTCTGTTTGCTGGATAGTTTTAATTTGCACACCAGGGGGAATATCTTCACGAATATCCTGCAACAGTGCTGACCAAGGCTTGATTTGATTGAAGACACTTGCCAGGGCATTGGTTTCGTCTTCTACCTGAGTGATTTGTTGCTCAAGATCGGCAATTTGCTTCTCGGCTTGTTTCAATTCTCCCAGTTTTTGGTCTAATGCTTGGCTTTGTTGCTGTAACTGGTCGGTTTGCTGTTGTAGGAAAAACAATAGACCCGCCACTACTGCCGGAAAAAACAGACCCACCCCCACCCCTATATATAGAGGTGTCATCGACCCCTTCGGTGCTGTCGCTCTGGGTTTGTTGAGACCGGGTTCCGATTGTATACCACGGTCTTTTAAGAAATTGACATCTAGACTATACATGGCTTCAAACCTCTCTCAATCCTAATCCCAGTACAGTTCCTAAGCCCGGTCGTTGTACTGAGGGAATTTCTTGATCCATCTCCAGGGAAAGAGCTGTCACTGGATCTACCTGAGTAGCTGGCAAGCTTAACCGCTGGGTGAAAAATTCGTCAAGTTGTCCAATTCCACCACCGGGACCTGCTAATAGTAGCTGTGCCACTTCTAGATTGTCGCTTTGATTCAGGTAAAAATCGATGGAGCGGCGCAGTTCATCAGCTAGCTCTCCTAATACTCTGATCAAGGCTGCCATCCCTGGATTAATGCCTGTCTGTCCACTGCGTATTCCTTCAGGCGGCGTCGGGGGAATGGTCATTCCTTGTAGGAGTTCAGTGTTTCTGGAGGTGGGTAAATTCATGGCTCGCGACAGGGCACTTTGTAGCTGAAACGTTCCGATGGGAACTGTACGGGAGAATTGAGGAACACCATCAACGATGATCGCAATTTCGGTGCTGTCAAATTCAATATCTACCAGCACAGCCGCTTCTTGGGGCGCAAATTGCCGCAGTTGCTCTCTGATAGTACGAATCAAGGCAAAACTATTAATCTCCAGTACGTCCACCTTTAACCCAGCTTGCCCAAATGTATCGAGATACATGTCAGTGATTTCTTTGCGGGTGGCGACTAGCAGGACTTGTACCTTTTCGATGCCGTCTTCATCTACGAAGAAGCCTAGCTTTTGATAATCTAAATCAACTTGTTCGCGGGGATAGGGCAGATACAAGCCAGCTTCATTATTGAGCACTATATCATGTAGCTCTTGATCGTCGAGTTCAGCGGGAATCGGGATAATCCGGATGATGGCTTCCCGCATGGGTACAGCCGTTGCCACGCGATCGGCCTTTACTTTACTCTCGACTATGGCGGTCTTAATCAGTTCGGCCAAGGCTGGAGAGTCGGCAATCTGACCCCCTTGAAAGATGCCTTCTGGCACCTCCTGAGAGTAGAGCGTTGTGACTTTGAAACCCTGACCTTGCTTGCGGAGTTGAGCAATATTAATTCGCTCCGGGGCTAATTCTATCCCGATGCCTTTCTTGCCTTGTGAAAATATATCTTTAAAACGACTAAACATAGGTTGGTTTGACGGGAGCAACAAGTAGGATAAGTGAGCTGAAAATCTAGGAGATTTAATCTAATCTGAAAATAGGGAGTCGGGAGTCGGGAGTCGGGAGTTGGGGAAGAAATATTTTCATCTTGCCAGTTGTGAGATAAGAGCTCATGACGCCTAACTTGAAAGTAGGGAGTTGGGAGTGGGGAGTCGGGAGTGGGAAAGAGAACGTTTCATTCTGTCAGTTGTGCGCTCCCCGCGCTGGGTGTCTAATCAGATGACATGGATTAATGGTGATACATGGTAACCAATCTATCTTAGACTTACTGGGGTTACGGATATTTTCTGTCAGTTACCTGTGACTGATGTCGAGGTTTGCCCTCGGATTTCTCCTGGGCTTCAGAGCCTACTGACTGAGACTCACCGCCCTGCGATCGCAAAACGGTATAGCGGTTTCTAATGTTTATCGCCGCATTTTTATCGGCATGGTCTAGATGTCCACAATGAGGACATTCAAACCGATGACGTTTTCGCTTCCCCCGTAATCCACATTTCGAGCAATGCTGACTAGTGTATCGAGGATTGACATACTCAATCACCATGCCTCGCTCTTGTGCCTTATTGGTAACATTTAAGCGAATCAAGTGATGCTCCCATTGAGAAAGCCGACGCTTCGCTCCTTTTGCTACCCTGAGCTTCTTGGAAACTTTAGGCATTTTCAAGTCTTCAAAGACCAGTACAGAATTGGGTTTTACCCAATCTACCAGTTGCTTGGCAACTTGCGAACAGAAGGTACGAGTGCGATTGCCTTGTCGGCGACTAAGCCGTTTGAGAAGACGACGACACGAACGAGTGTCTTTCTTCTCTGCCTTACGAGTCGCCAGTTTTTTGTGTAATCTAGATCGAGTCTTGTGAGTCCGATGATTCCTGACTTTTGTGCTAAGACCGCTGATGAATAATTCGCGATCGTCAGCATCGACAGCCACCAAAATATTAGTTTCATTCAAGTCAATACCGACTGGATGAATCCCTTTCGGTTCGGGAGCTTCTAACGTGACTCTAACCCGTCCAACCAGCTTGCCGTCGTGTTCAATTACGGTTAGACTATCTATCTCCAAAGCTTTGGAGAAGATATATTGTAAGGCTTTAGGGACTTGGTAGTTAAGACGCTTGCGACCTCCTACCGTCCAAATCGACAGGGTGCCATCTGCTCGAAAATCTGCATCTCTACCCCGTTGTCCTACGAGAAACAATGCTCTAGCTCTTCGGAAATCAAAAGGCTTTGTTATTGGCTTCTGACTGGATTTTGCAGTTTTGTATGTTGCTGCAACGAGTCGAATTGCAGAGATGGTCATCTGAGCACTCAGTTTGCCTTTTACTGAGTCATAGCATTTGTGTTGCAAGGCGATCGCGCCCAATGGCTTGCCGCCTTTGTTGTAGCATGACCCAGACAGCTCCTGCTGAACCTGCTGGAAGGTTTGCACCGTTGCCAGTAAGTCAGGGTCTTTAGGCAAAAGAATTGGAACCATACGTTTGATTTCCATGCTTTAAATTTACCATCAGTTTTTGTTTGAGCATCATGTGATGGAAATTTAAACCTGGGTAATGGGTAATGGGTAATGGGTAATGGGTAATGATACTGAGTTGTGGTCAAACGTATTCATCCTCCGACTAAAGTACGCAGACCAAGAGCTTCTACGATGTCTTGGTAGGATGATGTACTGCTAGCGCTATGTATCAGGATTAATCGTTTGCATGAGCAGATTCACAACTTGGAGACGTTTAGGTATTCTTGCCCTGTTAGGGTTGCTGTTGAGTTGGCTTTTTAGTTGTCGTCCGACGCCTTCGCCCTCTGCGACACCGGAAATTGAGTTCTGGACGATGCAACTACAGCCCAAGTTTACTGACTACTTCAACAAGTTGATTGCTACCTTTGAAGCGGAAAATAAAGGCACTAAAATTCGCTGGGTGGATGTCCCTTGGGCAGCGATGGAAAACAAAATCCTGACCGCTGTTTCAGCCAAAACAGCGCCGGATGTGGTGAACTTAAATCCTGGCTTTGCTACTCAACTGGCGGCACGCAATGCTTGGTTAAATCTAGATACTAAAGTTCCTGAGGTAGTACGTAAGCAGTATTTACCTAACATTTGGAAAGACAATACTCTCAACAATAAAAGCTTTGGTATTCCCTGGTATCTCAGCAGTTCGATAACGATTTACAACAAGGATTTGTTGAACAAAGCAGGAGTTAGTCAGCCACCTAAAACTTACGCAGAACTGGCGCAGGTGGCGAAGCAAGTTAAAGAAAAAACAGGCAAGTATGCTTTTTTTATCACTCTGGTTCCGGGAGATTCGGGTGAGATGCTGGAGTCTTTGGTTCAGATGGGGGTTGAGTTAGTTGATGCTCAAGAGAAGGCAGCTTTTAATACTCCTAAAGGTAAAGCGGCGTTTCAGTATTGGGTTGATTTTTATAAGCAGGGGCTGATGCCAAAGGAAGCTCTTACCCAAGGGCATCGACGCGCTATAGAGTTATACCAGGCGGGTGAAACAGCTTTGTTATCGAGTGGTGCGGAGTTTATGGATGCGATCGCCAAAAATGCCCCCACGATTGCTCAAGTTTCAGCAGCTGCACCGCAGATTACGGGTGAGACGGGTAAGAAGAATGTAGCCGTGATGAATTTAGTTATCCCTCGCGACACAGGTAAGCCGGATGCTGCTGTAAAATTTGCTCTGTTTGTGACCAATACAGCAAATCAGCTAGCGTTTGCGAAGGCGGCGAATGTTTTGCCGTCTACGATTGAGGGGTTGCAAGAATATAGGCGATCGCTTTCTAGTAATGGCAAGGCGTCACCAGCCAAACAAGCGATCGATATTAGTGCAGCGCAGATGCAAGATGCCCAAGTGTTGATACCAACGATGAAAGATATTAATAAGCTACAAAAGGCGATTTATGAAAATTTGCAGGCGGCAATGTTAGGTGAAAAGACAGTGGATAAAGCAGTTGCAGATGCTGCCCAGGAATGGAATAGCAGTCGTTCTTGATTGTTTGTTGTTTGTTGTTTGTTGTTTGAATAATCATTAATAACAAATAACCATGAACGCTAACTTTGTGTGAACTTTTGTAATGGTTTGCATAATTCTATAGACTTTGGGCAGAGTAGTTTATACAGGTTCATAAGTTACCTATTAGTAGGTGCACGCCACGTATGACAGCCTCTATCATCTCTACTCAACGGATTGACTTTACTGGTCAGCAACGAGATAGTTATCATCCTCAATGTCGGCTTCTGTGGCGACAGGGGCAGCTGTTAGTCAGACTTGCTCAAGATATGAAACAGCAGCTGTATCTACCTGTGCTTGAGAGTGAACAAGACTTAGTGAGGTGCTTGAAACACTCGCCAGTGCGATTGATTCGCATCGATGCCACTCTAGGTGAGGTAGCGCTAAACCGCTGGGCTAATGCCTGTGAGCAAGTGGGGAAACCGATGTTTCTTCGGGGAACAGTTGCCCAAAAACTAAAAGCCAAACAAAGCCGATTTCATTGGTTGATGATGCGAGTGATTGATGCGATCGCAGCTCTTCTACTACTGATAATACTGAGTCCAGTCATGTTAGCAATAGCGACAATGATGTACGTATATTCACCAGGATGGCTTTTCTCAGTTTCTTGGAAAGTTGGGGCGCGGGGCAAACTCTTCAGGGCTATCAAGTTTCGCACGACCCCGGCTAATGATGATTCTTGGACTACACCGCTAGGACGTTGGATGTGCAAATATCACCTAGACGAACTGCCGCAATTATTCAATGTACTGCGAGGTGAGATGAGTTTGGTGAGACCACATTCTTTGAGTTTGTCTAAGGCTGTACGACTCAGCTTGAAGAATGACAGTAGTGCAAGACTTGATTGGAGTCGGCTTTGTGCTAACTATCCACTCATGCCAGATTCAAAGTTTTGAGTTTTGAGTGCGAGAGTTTTGAATTAACTCTTTATTAAATCAAGAGGATTAAAACAAGGAAGCTCTAATTATTCGATATCCCAACGAGGTCAGTGAGCTTTGTTGAACTGATGATATCTAATTAGATATTTGTTTTGTTCGGCATCAATTTCGCGAACGTTGCTCTCTTCGAGTCTACGAGCGTTGGCTTCAAACCAAATGGGCGGTCATCAAGCCTTGCCGAGATGTCGTTTTAATTATTAATTCAAAATTCAAAATTCAAAATTCATAACTCCATGTTAGCGGTGATTGTGTTTGAAAAAGTAGCCAATTAGATAAAGAGAACCACACAAGACGATTAAACGTTCCGGTATCTTAGAGGGGTTAGAAGTTGCGGCTTCTAGCCCCTTTTCTAAATCAGGATAAGTGCAGCAATCGGCTAGTTCTGGGCAGATAGTTCGAGCCAAAATTGCTAGAGCGTTTGGGTCAGCGGAACTGTGATCAGGTACGGGCACGAGGTATAATCGGTCACCAGGTCGCAGCAGAGCCTCGAAGATGTCGGCATGATCTTTCGTGGAGAGGATGCCCATTACCCAAGTGACTGGGGTGTTTAGAGTATCGACATACTGGCGGAGGGCTTTAGCGGCAGCCCGATTGTGGGCACCGTCGATGAGGAGGCGGTGATTTTTCCAGGTAGTCCATTGTAGGCGTCCCGGCCATTTGGCTTTTGCCATGCCAGAGGAGATTGCGGCTTCTGGAATTTTCCAGCCTTGTGAACGGAGAATTTGTAGAGTTGCGATCGCAATTGCCGAATTACTCAGCTGAATCTCTCCCAATAAGGGCAACGGGTACTTAATGCCCTCATATTGGGCCCAATCTTCTGTAGGGGCTAAGGCATTCGTGCTCCTACGTGCTGGTTCAACCCAAACTGTAGGACATTCCAACTCTTTTATCCGTTGTTCTACCACAGCCTTAGCTTCTGCGGGGAGTTGCCCGACTACCGTAGGACATCCTGGTTTGAGGATACCAGCTTTTTCTCTGGCAATGTGGGCAAGGGTGGGGCCGAGGTTTTGCCAATGTTCGCGACTGAGAGAGGTGATGATGGTGACGAGGGGGGTTTCGCATACATTCGTCGCATCCAGGCGTCCCCCTAATCCAACTTCGATCACGGCAATATCGACTTGCTGCTGGGCAAAATACAACCAAGCAGCAGCAGTAATCACTTCAAACTGAGTGGGTGAATCTTCACTGTCTTGTGGAATTGCCGCTTTAATTTGCAGCAGTAATTCTTGCAAAGTTTCAGTTGAAATCGGCTGTTCGTTCAGACAAATTCGCTCATTCCAATCGACTAAATGAGGGGATGTGTAGCGTCCGACTCGATAACCTGCCTCGGTTAGTACGGCGGAGAGATAGGCACAAACGGAACCTTTGCCATTAGTTCCAGCAACGTGAATGATGGGGACACGGTGGTGTGGGTTGCCTAAATCTGCCAAGAGTCGCTCGATTCGCTCTAAGCCGAGATGGATACCAAAGCGCTGAAATGGTTTGAGGAGAGAGTCGATGTCCACAGATAGGCAATCTCAAGTAAATTTATTAAGGTATATAGTCTACGTGATGCTTTAGCCAAAAATATCTCACATTTTTTAGGAATGCTTGCTAACGACCTTCAGAGTAGTGACAACTTATCTACAGATAGAGGAGGTACAAAGTACAAATCATTACCACGTTCCTCCTTTAAGCCGATTCCTTCAGTTAGCCTTTTTACTGGTGCAGGCGGCATGGATCTTGGGTTTGAGGTAGTAGGTTTCTCGACACGGTGCTGCGTTGAGAAAGATGAACACTCCTGTATTACGTTGAGAACAAATCGAGACTTTGGCAGCAAGACAGGCTTGCACTCTTTTCTAAGGGAAGCCACTGTAATTGAAGATGATATACATAATGTTAGTGGTCAAAGAATTTTGACGGCTGCTGGTATTGAAAAAGAGGAAGTTGGTTTAGTTTATGGGGGACCGCCTTGTCAAGCTTTTTCAGTTTTTGGCAAACGTAAAGGTTTAGAAGATGAAAGAGGAACACTTCTTTGGGAGTTTGTCAGGATTATCCAAGAACTAGAGCCTAAGAATTTTGTCTTAGAAAATGTTTCTGGTTTAAAGACTTATAATGAGGCGATTGTTTTAAATAAACTCTGTCAAATGCTCAGTTTCAATGGCAAGTATTTGATTTCAGTTCATGATTATGAGATAGCTGATTTCGGTATTCCTCAGTTTAGGAGAAGAATTTTCATCATTGGTAGTAGCGAGGGTAGAGATATTCCACCTATGACACCAACTCATGGTTCTATGGAAAGTAGCTCTCTCAAAGGGATATTGAAGTCATACAGGACAGTAGGCGAGGTTTTAGAAGGATTAGGAGAACCCGGAGAAGTTGATATTCCTAACCATAAAGGTAGAGTTCATAGCCAGGAAATTATTGAACGTTATGCTTCGTTAAAATTTGGTCAGCGAGATACGAAAACTCGTATTAATAAGCTAGACCCTAAACGTCCAAGCTTCACAATTGTTGTAGGTTCTGATGCTGGTGGAGGCAAAGGTCATATACATCCTTATACACCTCGTGAAGTAACCCCAAGGGAATCTGCTAGACTGCAAACTTTTCCTGACTTTTGGGCATTTAGTGGAACCAGTAGGCATCCTATTAGGCAGGTTGGTAACGCAGTTCCGCCACTTTTTTCTGCGCTATTGGCTGCACATATACGACAACATCTGTTTGATGAACCGATAACTCTTACATATCAAGATGCACTTCGATATCTAGGTGTGGATTATTTATAATATAAAATTTAATCATGCTGGATGATTTATTTAGTCATAAAATTCATGCATCTAATCTAGAAGAATGGAAAAGAAAAATAGTAAAACTAGCTTATGTTTTTCATTCTTTTGATAATCAATCATTTGACAGAGAGAGATTTGATCAGGCACTTAATTTTTTATCTCTGACAGCTACTCGTTCTCCTTTGAGAGATATTTACTCAATATATATATCAATACTGGGTGTAGGACATATTGTTTGGGAACAGGGCGAATGGAAGTGTCAGCTCAGTGAAACTGCTCGTCGCTATTTAATAGGCAATGAGCCAAATGTTGAAGCATTTTGTCGGCTCCAGCTCAGCCTTTATCAAAGACCGGATGGTCGAGGTCAGCAATACAACCGCACGGGTTTGAATCTAGAACATCAAACCCGACAGATGAGTCTCGATTTAATAAATAGTGGCTATCGAGTCAGTCCACTTCGTTTAATTCTAAAAGTTTTTGAAGCTAAAGCTCGTTTACAAGGATGTCTTCAGGATGAAATATTAGTCACACCAGAAGAAATTTACACATTAGTAAACTGTCAAAAGTTAAAAAGTAGTCCCTGTCCTTCAATTGAAGAAGTAACAGAAGCTTTGGAACAATACACTCGCTTTGAGTTACCTCTAGTAAAAGGTGAAAAAAGATTTGCTTTTTTAGAAGCCACGGGGCTTTTAAAAGTAGAACCGGGCAATAATTTAAGGCTTTATCAGTATAGTACATACGAACTAAACCGCAGTCGCAATATTCAAATTGCAGCTATTAAATCGTTAGATTATTTTTTTGATGATTTTAATCAATGTAATAATATAGACCAGATATGTGAAGTGTTGGTTTCTAAATCTTGGGCAACCTACTTTGATGCTTATAAAACCCTCTCTGCACAAGAAGTTCAAGAAATAGCTGGAGAAATCATCATCAGCCAAACTCTGTCTACACCTGAGACTTCCGCTCAATCTACAATTTCTGTACAACCTTCCTTGTTACCGGAACCTAGAAGAATTGAAAGAAGAGCTAGACAAAATTCAATCCAACCTAGGCAAAGCCAAACTACTGATCCTGAAGTTACAAGAATATTGCGAGAACGACGGAATGCTTGGCATGATTTGCTAGTTCATAAGATGAAGGAATGTATTGAGCGGGCTGGTTTGGAACCTTGGGAGACAGATTTAATAGATGTGGGGGTAGATCTGGATAATATAAATCAAATCTATTCTCGGAGTTTTCCTATTGAGAATACATATCTTGAAAATCAGTTTTTACCATACTTTAACTGTGATATACAGGATGGTTTAACATTTATATTTGAAATGAAAAGTAGTGATAATTTAATAGTTATCGAGCAAGTGAGAAAAGCTGTAAGTCAACTTTATGAGTATCGTTATCGATATTATCGGAGCGGACAAATCAAAGAAAATGCCGTTTTAGTAATTGTTTTACAGCAATCACCTGAATCTCAGATTTGGCTAAAAGATTATTTACTCTTCGACCGACATATTGCTATCTGTTGGCTACGCGAAGATAATAGTAAATTTGATTGCTTTGATGAATGTAAACCTATACTTGAGCCATTGATTTCCTGCTGAACATATACGGCGATCGCACATAGTCCAGCTAGTGAAAAACTACCTGCAAAATACAGGCTTTGAGAGAGGCAGTGTCGATGCTCTTCATGGAGCCTATTTTGGTTCGCATCCACCTCAGCCGTTGCAGCCTGAAGAAATGCACGAAATTCTAATCGAGCTTTCCTCGCCTTTAACTGGTTACTTGGGGCGAATTAAAGGAGAGAATTGGCGGCGCGATCGCTTTTACTTCCTGCGCGACTTACAGGTTGACTTATGACTAGATGGATGAAATGCGATCGCTTTATTTATCACCGCTACAAGACCATTTCGCTAATATAAAACAAAATCCAGATAAGAATTTGCATTTTACAAATGTCAACTCAACAGCTTACTGATTACTTCAACTTTCTCGCTCCTGGCGATATTCGACTCAAAGGGTCAAGAATCGGCATTGAAACCATTCTTTATGAATACATTGATCGCGGTCACTCTCCAGAAGAAATAGCCCAAACCTACCCCTCACTGACTTTAGAGCAAGTTTATGCCACAATTCTTTATTACCTTCAAAACCGAAAAACCATCAGCGAATACATGAGAAACTGGATCGAACACGGTCACACAATGAGGGAACAACAACGCCTTCATCCCCCACCAGTTTCTGAAAAACTCCAGCAATTGAGGGCAGCACGAAAAGCAATATAGTTTACCTCCCCTTACCCTAATGTTTTTTAATTTGAGAGGAGAAATGATGGATGCGATCCGAAGGAATCCCGTTAGGGTTATCGCTTTTACTTCTTCAGTGGTTTAAAAGTAGACTATCGACTCTGCCTAATTTTTTTCTAAGTTGTACGCTTCTCGGTGTTAGGGTTGGAAACGCATAGGGAATTAGATACTCTCCTTTAGTAATCTGAGGGTTAGTGTTGTGGTTTCTGACTTCATAACCCATGCTGCGTAAACACTTAAGGCAAGAAAACACATCCTCTGCCTTAACTGCCCACAGCGCGGCTAATTCTTGAGCTGATACTTGGATAGCCACTCCTATTCCTGTTACTACACATTGAACAACCCGCCAAAACGTATCAACTTCTAATTGAGGTTGAAAGGTTAGTGTCCCACAGATTCTGGCGTTGTATTGGTAATAGCCAGACAGCTGAACCAAGTCAGCTTTATCAGTCAACTCCGTTAGCTTTTCCTCAAAAGCTTTCCACAGTGCTGTAAACACACGTTTGTCTAAATCTTTCGCACACAGCTTGACTTTATTAGTTCTTAAAGCCCATTGTTCATTTCTTAAAGAGGGGTATATTTCAATAACAAAGTAATTCTCATCTTTGCCTACCTCGCTGCTCTGTGCTGCAATCACCCAGCAAGTATTATTAAGGTCATACTTTAAATAGATCTTCACGCTGTCAGCAACGTAATTCTTAGTCCAAGCAAAATCAGTTGACAAAAATCGCACGGCTTGCTCTTGATGCATCTCTGATGGTGTTGATGTCGGTAGTTCCATCGAGTGTAAATTTGCTATTGCATCCTTAGCCTTTTGAGCATACACCTCTGTCAGCTGACGCTTGCGCTGTCTAAATCCTAGTTTCTTCTCTACGGGTAAGTAATGCATGGGAAACGGTAACGTCACACCCATGACTTGATCCAAAATACTTAACGCTAAAATTCGCCCTAGCTGAGGCGGTACTGAATTCCCAATCTGTTCAATACAAACCTGGCGATTTCCCACAATCTGATAATCATCAGGAATAGTTTGTAGTCGCTTTAGTTCTGCAATTGTAAATTTGCGGTTTTCCCAGCTGAAAGGCCCAGTGTACTGTCCTCCTTGTGCTTTAATAGTTCGCACTGGCACTTCAGAATCAGCTTTGTAGAGAAAATCAGAGAACTTCGATCGCCAGCTAAACACTGGATTAGGATGTCCCATTTCCTCTGTATAAAAGCTGTAATTTAGCCCAGGCGGTATATCAGTAAGAAGGTGTCCATATCTTCCTCTAATACCCTGATCAGCATCGGATATATCAGCACCTGTAACGGCTTCTCCGGCTGAGTAAAAAGGTTCTCCATCGAGGGAATCTGGGCCATGAGTTGGATAGGGAAATTGATAACTGCCTTCCCTCAGTCCAACAATAAATAAACGTTCTCGATGCTGGGGTACACCATAATCGGCAGCATCAAGAATGCGAAAATGAATGGTGTAACCCGCTTCTTTAAAAGCAGCTTGAATTAATGCCCAAGCTTCTCCTTTTTGCGCTCCAATAATTCCATAAACGTTCTCAAAGAGGAATCCCTTTGGCTGAAGCGTTTTGAGTAAGCGAACATACTCTTGAAACAAAGTACCGCGAGCATCACTGGTTCCAGCAACTCCAGCAGCCCTTCTGCCAGCAGCTGAGAAGGTTTGGCAGGGAGGGCCACCGATGATGAAATCTACTTTTAGATCCGGCGTTGGAATAAATTCTCTAATATCAATGCAGAGGGGTATTCCCTGAGCGCTGAGCTGCGTCGAAGCGTCGAAGGGTTGGGAGTTTTCTAGCCATTTTCCAGGTAGCGAGTTTAGCTTGAGCGTCTGCACATACTTGGCTTCAAGTTCTAAGGACTGAACAATCTCAAAACCACAATCATGGAAAGCAATATCAAGTCCACCACCGCCAGAGAATAAGCTGAGAGTTTTAATGGGAGAATGTCCATGTAAGTTGAGCCAATGACGGACAGACAAGCCAAATTGATCAGGCCATGCCGGCTGACAACTGATGCCGAGTGCTTGCAACATTTCCTGAAACCAAATAATTTTATTTTGCTCAGTACTAGGTAGGTTTAATGGAAGGGAGAGTTGTTGCATTTGTTGTTTGTTGTTTGTGTCTTTTTGAACATCTGACGAAAAATTTTGTGCTATGTATCAAATAACCAATAACCAATAACCAATAACCAACAACTAATCAGGAAGACAATTTATATGCAGCAAATAGAACGTTACCGTGGCAGTCTTCTCGGTTTAGCAACTGGCGATGCCGTGGGAACCACCCTAGAGTTCAAGTCACCAGGCACCTTTACACCCATTAATGATATGGTTGGCGGTGGCCCTTTTAGACTAAAGCCAGGACAGTGGACAGACGATACCTCAATGGCATTGTGCTTGGCAGAGAGTCTGATTGAGCAAAAAGGCTTTTCTCCAACCCATCAACTTGAAAAATATGTGAAATGGTTCCGAGAGGGACACCTGAGCAGCACTGGGCGGTGTTTCGACATCGGCAACACTACGCACTCAGCGCTACAGCAGTTTGAGAACACGCGAGAACCTTACTGTGGTTCCACAGACGCCCGGAGTGCTGGGAATGGTTCGATTATGCGGTTAGCTCCCGTACCTCTATTTTTTGCTCAAAAGCCCGAAGAAGCGATCGCCAAATCAGCCGACAGTTCCCGAACCACCCACGGTGCAGCTACTGCTGTCGATGCCTGCCGATACTTGGGAGCTTTACTCGTTGGTGCTGTTAATGGAGTTAGTCGAGAAGAACTGCTACAAGAACACTACAGCCCAATTCCTGGCTATTGGGAAGAAAATCCCTTAGTTGAGGAAATTAACGAAATTGCAGCTGGTTCTTTCAAACACCGTCAACCGCCAGAAATCAAAGGTACAGGCTATGTCGTCAAATCCTTAGAAGCTGCTTTGTGGGCGTTCTATCACAGTCAGTCATTTGCCGAAGGATGTCTCTTAGCCGTCAACTTGGGTGATGACGCCGATACAACAGGTGCAGTTTACGGCCAGTTAGCTGGTGCTTTCTATGGAGAGCAGGGAATTCCAGAATCTTGGCGCTTAAAGCTAGCGTATCGCGATCGCATTGAATACTTCGCAGAACAACTGTTCACTGTGCCTTTGGAATCACCAAATCAATAATCAACGGCAGATGATCTGAATTAACATTCTCTCCTGTACGAATATTTGAAACTTTAAGTCCTGGACTAATTAGACAATGATCAATTGGAATTGCTACTAGGGAAGACAGTAGAGGAGGAATCTTTGAATAATGTGAATAGTTAGCCTTCATCGGCCACGACGGCAGAACCCCAAAGCCTTTACGGGAATTCCGCAACTTCGTCTGGCTGACAAACTTTCTATAATACGGCGACCACATCGTTATATTCAAATCTCCAGCCAGCACAACTGGATTTTTCAATTGTTGTACATACTGGCTCATTTCATCCAAATGCTGATTACGAACCTGAAAAAGAGCTGGTTTAAATGGTGGTGGTGGATGAGTTGCAATTAAAGAAATGACTTGTCCATTAATTTTTAAATCTGCCAAGATACTCGGATTTGTTGAAGTTCCAAAAAACTTAACCGATGTGTTGTCCAAAGGCAGCTTGCTGTAAACGACTATACCAAGTTGATCAGGATGAGATTTTGTACTGGTAACAGAATAAGGAAGAATCTCATTTAGAGAGGATAACTGTTTTATTCCTGCTTCGTTAACCTCCATAATAATTGCAATATCAGGTCGTTCTTTTTTAACGAAGGATATAACCTTTGAATAATGACTATTTTTGATATTTATATTTGAACTTAAAACCCGTAAGTTGCCCGTGGCGGAATTTATACCAACCTCAGGAATGTACCAATCAGCAATTTCTGTTAGATTAAGCGCAAGGCAAAACAAACCAATAAGTATTAAGGACTTTTGACGAGTGAGAGCAATGCAACCAAATAATATGAAACTTATCAGTAAATATTGAAATCTGAAATGAGAAAGAAGCTCTAGAACTAGATACCAGCCTATATAACCAACCAAAGATAGCAGGCTCATAGCAATAATTCCTAGTAATAAGCAAAATGGAATTAATCGCTGGACTGATTGTTTTAGAGAACTTTTATTTATCAAATTCATAAAAGTCAGGACTTACGAAAATTGCTGATTTAAACGCTACTGCTAGTAGTAGTAGGGTGGGCAGTGCCCACCTGATTGTTTTAGAGGATTTTTATTGAGCAAATTCATAAAAGTCAGGACTTACGAAAATTGCTGATTTAAACGCTACTGCTAG
>DALYIW010000156.1:0-19397 GCA_031970155.1 Coleofasciculaceae cyanobacterium CTOTU46601
GAAAATGTTCTACATCATTATCCAATTGGAACACCCCTCAGCTGTCGGTTATATCAGCGCGGTTTGAATGACACCTATTTAGTGGAAACGGAGCAAGACAGGTATATCCTGCGAGTTTATCGCAGAGGGTGGAGAACGAAAGAAGAGATTGATTTTGAACTAGAACTATTGGCGTTTCTTCACGAACAAAACATGCCAGTTTCATATCCGATTGCCAGAAAAAACGGCAGTTTCACTGAAGCGATTCTCGCACCGGAAGGAACTCGTTATGCTGCTGTGTTTTCTTATGCACCAGGGAGGGCAGTCAATAAAAAGCTGGATAGCCAACAAAGCAGACGGTTAGGAGAAGTGCTAGCCAGCCTTCATAAGACGGTGGATACTTTCAAAAGCCATTTCAGCCGACCTGCGCTGAGTAGCGAGTATTTGCTAGATTGTTCGATGGATTTCATTACAACGCTTTGTAGAGACACGGCAGTGCCGTGCCCTTACCCCATACCTCAGGCAATTGAAAATCGCTATGTTGACTATTTCCAAACACAGATAGAGAAAATCAAGCTGGCGCTAGCACAGTTAAAACTTTCTTCTTCAGCACCCATCTATGGAATCTGTGTTGGTGATGTTCATTCGGGAAATGCTCACTTTACCGATAAGGGCGAACCAACCCTATTTGACTTTGATCAGTGCGGTTATGGCTGGCGTACTTTTGATATCGCAAAGTTTATTCATACAACCTTTTCTTGGCAGATGGATAGCCAAGTAAGAAAACCTTTTCTAGAGGGGTATCAAGCGATTCGTCAACTGAGTGAAGCTGAACTCGCCTCGATTCCTGTATTCGCAAAGATGGCACACATCTGGGTGATGGGAATCACTTGTCAAGTGGCTGGAGAGGTTGTGCCTTATGGACACTTTACGGACGAATGGTTTGATTCTAAGTTGGCGTTACTGACTCAGCTCAACACTGGTGATTTGGATATTTGAGGAAGGAAGAAGAAGCGATCGCATACCTACCCCATCATTCCTGAATCCCAGAGGTTAGAATGATTCGGCATCAATCAATACATGCTTTCTTCCTCTGACTGCACCCCATGAAAAAAACATTACTGGTAAGTTCTATTTGCTTTCTCCTCGCAGGTGGCGGATTTAAGCCTGCCACTGCACCTGTCAGTGCAGAAGTGCCCTCTGCAAATAACCAGCTTGTTAGTGACTCCACGCCAACTTCTTCCACTGTCCAAACCAAGGTGGAACTGCTCAACGCAGGGACTGAACCCAAGCAGGAACTGCGTTTTAAACCTCAGGTAAACGCTAAGCAAACAGTTACTCTCACCATGAATATGGACATGACATCCTCTGTAGAGGGTCGTCCTATGCCCAAGTTCCAAATCCCAGCCAGTACGATGAAGATGGAGGCAGTGGTCACTCAGGTCGATCCAAATGGTGATATTCACTTCCAGTTCAATTACACTGACGCTGATGTTGTAGCTGATGCAACTGCCCAACCAGAAATCATTAACGCCATGCGATCGACTCTCAAAAAAATGGTTGGTCTCAAAGGTACTTTTGTCAGCGACAATCGAGGACAAGTTAAATCCGGTAACTTTGTTTTACCTGAGGGACTCGATCCCATGACAAAACAACTTCTTCAGCAAGTGTCGAACTCTCTGACTCAACTTTCTGCACCAGTTCCCGCAGAAGCGATCGGGAAAGGAGCAAAATGGCGTGTTACTTCCTCGCTAAATTTAGCTGGAATCAACTTATCTCAGAGCAGTATCTATGAGTTGGCAAGTTTTCAAGATAATGTTGCTAATCTCAATGTGACCTTAGAACAACAAGCAACATCTCAAGCCTTGAATCTACCCAACCTACCCGCTGACGCTACGATGACTCTAAAATCCCTCAAGTCTCAGGGTCAGGGACAGATGAATATACGGCTAGATGCAGCCATGCCGATGCAAGCTAATATATCTGTCAATTCTAACGGGGAGATGAGCGTTAAAGGGGCTAATAATGGTAAAGAAACCACAGTAAGCACGCAATTAACGATGCAGATGGCTCTTGAATCCCAACTTCCCAAGTAGAGAAGGCACCAGTTAAAACAAGTTGGTTGTTTGTTATTGGTTGTTGGTTGTTTGTAGAAGCATAAACAATTAACAACTAATAGCTCTATTGAGAGAGTTGAATCCATTTTCCAGTTTGAGGTACGCTTCAGTACGCTTCGCTCATTTGCTCATTTGTTCTTACTCTCCAATGGAATTGAATGAAATTTTCTTTGAAGAATCAGCTGTTGTCCTGGCTACCACAACTATGTCACCAGATTTGGATTCTCGCTACAGGTCGATTGCTATCCCAAATTGGCAGCGGCTTTACTATGTTCTATGCGCCCATATTTTTCGTGAATCAGGTTGGTTTATCAGCGACGGCGGTAGGGCTTGGTTTGGGGAGTGGTTCTATATCTGGGGTAGTCGGGCGATTCTTAGGAGGTTCTTTTGCTGACTCTAAATTCTGGGGACGCAGGCGGACACTATTGCTTTCTTTGGCAATTTGTGCATTAGCTTCCGTCTTATTGGCATTAACCTACAACTTTCCTAGTTTTATTGTGGGTAATTTGCTGATGGGTTTAGGGATTGGTCTTTACTGGCCTGCAACAGAAGCAGCGGTGGCAGATTTGACAACGAATGAGCAGCGCAATGAAGCTTTTGCTATTACGCGGTTAGCAGATAGTGTCGGCTTAGGGATGGGGGTAGTGTTAGCCGGGGCTTTGATTGGAACAACAGGCAATTTTCGCGCTCTATTTGTGATTGATGCGATATCTTTTGTTGTTTTCTTGGGGATTGTGTATGGGGCGATCGCAGAAACACGAAAGCTTGACGAGCATCATTCCAAACAAAGGGGTCAGGGTTGGGCTGTGGCGCTACGCGATCGCCTTCTTATCATCTATGTTCTCGTTAATATCCTATTCACAACCTACATAGCTCAAATCCAAAGCACGATGCCTCTATATTTCACTAACTTCGTGTCAGGAGGAACCTCAAAAGGAGGATTCTCACCACAGATTATTAGTGGCTTGTTTACCTGGTATGTTGTCTGTTGTGCGCTGTGTCAGTTACCTGTTGCTCGTGCCTTGAATCGGTTTAGCCGTCCGCGTGCCCTGATGCTTTCGATGTTGATGTGGGGGGCGGGATTTGTCTTAGTCTGGCTCACGGGTGTTGCGGCGACGGGTTATCTTGTCTGGGCAATTTTGGCATTAGGAGTGTTAGCGATCGCTACTGTTGCTTATACCCCTTCCGCTTCTGCCTTGGTTGTAGATTTAGCCCCTGAACCTCTGCGGGCTATTTACCTGTCAATCAATTCTCAATGTTGGGCGATCGGCTACTTTATTGGTCCTCCTGTTGGCGGTTGGGCGTTAGATCAGTCCCAGGCAGTTGCTCATGGCTTTTGGCTAGCTGCCGCCGCCAGCATCGGTATCGGCGTTGTAATTTTGCAGTATCTTGACAATGCTTTGTCACAGTAAAGCGGTTACGCTCCCCGTGATACCCTGAGCTTGTCGAAAGATAACGAAAGAAGCCCCGCACTGATAGGGCGGTGAGTGTCAACGAATGCTGCATGGTTCTAAGTTAGGCCCCATGAGTTCTTATCTCACAACGAAAGAATGAAAAATCTCTTCCCCGACTCCCGACTCCCAACTCCCTATTTTCAAGATAGGCGTCATGGTCTAGAAAGCCGCCACCGCGCATGAAAATAGCCTTTCTTCCCCGACTCCCTACTCCCCACTCCCTACTCCCTAGTTTCATAGGAGATAGACAAATGAGGTCTAATCTACATTGGCGAAAATGAAACGGCGTCAAAATAACTCAAGATGAAAAATTACAGGCTATAACCCAAGCACGATGTCAGTGAGTCGCGGCTATTGGTACTAAATAAAAGACCAATCAATCTGCCACTGTAATCTGGGTGTCAAAGCCATGAATTTCAACTTTTTTGACCTATTCTGGATTTTTCTAGTTCTCTCATCACTCCAGCCTTGGTGGCAAAAACGCCAGATGGAAATCCGCCGAGTTCAAACCCTACAGGCGTTTGAGCAGCAGCGCCGCAGCCGAGTAATTTTACTAATTCATCGCCAAGAGTCGTTAAGTTTCCTAGGAATTCCGATATCGCGCTACATCTCAATTGAAGATTCAGAACAGGTGTTACGGGCAATTCGCTTCACGCCTCCAGACACACCCATTGATATGATTCTGCATACGCCAGGGGGTTTAGTTCTCGCCACAGAACAGATTGCCAGAGCACTCATTCGCCACAAAGCCAAAGTAACTGTATTTGTTCCTCACTACGCCATGAGTGGCGGCACAATGCTTGCTCTAGCAGCAGATGAAATTGTGATGGATGCCAACGCCGTTTTAGGGCCCGTCGATCCCCAACTAGGCAACATGGCAGCAGCAAGTGTTCTTAAAGTGGTTGAACAGAAGCCGATTGACAAAATTGACGACCAAACCCTGATTATGGCAGACCTGTCACGCAAAGCCATTCAACAAGTGCAACGGTTTGTGCGGACGCTTTTAAAAGACCAGGTGCCACAACCCAAGATTGACCCAAACAACATTGAAAAAATTGTCGAAGCCCTGACTACAGGACAAGTCACCCATGACTATCCCATTACGGTTGAAGAGGCGACAGACCTAGGTTTGCCAATTAGTGTTGGTCTGCCGCCGTCAATCTACAATCTCATGGAGTTGTACCCACAACCTCAAGGAGGGCGTCCTTCTGTGCAGTATATCCCGATGCCTTACCAACCTCGTCCGGCTTTACCAGAGCCAAAAGGCAGACCTTTACCGGAGCAAGTGAACAAGTAAGGCAACAGGGCGCTAAAGTTTGAAGCTTTAGCGCGACGGGGATGAACCGGGCTTGGGTTTGGCTTGGGGGGATGGGGCTGGAGTTGGCTTGGGTCTTGTCTGGGATGAGGGCGATCGCAAAGGCGCTGGCGATGGCGCTGAGGGCGATCGCAATGGCGATGGTGACGGGGATGGAGAAGGGGATGGTGACGGAGAAGGGGATGGAGATGGTGACGGGGATGAAGCGGGAGATGGGGACGGAGAAGGGGATGGAGATGGTGACGGGGATGAAGCGGGAGATGGGGACGGGGCAGGTGGTTGATTATTCAGGATTCTTGTTGCTTCATCATCAAGCCTCTGGCGGAGTGCCAGGTTAGCAATTCCTGTTACTGGTAAATTATATTTCTCTTGAAGCCGTTTTACAGCCGCTTCGGTTAAAGAACCATAATACTGAGTCCGGGGTAAAGCGGGACTGGGCTTAAGAACAAGATTCAGGTTAGCTTGAAGAATTCTTACTAGAGTGGCGGCGAGATCCTGGAACTGCGGATTAGGTTTACCATCAATTTTTATCTTGTATCCCCGCTGAAACTCACGAATCGCAGCAATAGCTTCCTGATCGGTAAGGGGGGCATCTGATACAGTGATCGTGTATCCAAAACCACGCAAGAGCGATCGCATCTCTCTTGGGGTATAGTCCCGGCTGCGAGCTGCATCCGCGAATTCATAACTGACCAGACTGGCTGTTAACCCCAAGCCAATAATGGCGATTGGTAGTCCATAGCGATTCCACATAATTTACACTCCACACACTGACGACTGAACCAGAGAACAATTTGAACAGGTACAGTTTAAGCTGAAAGGTGCAGTTTTGTAGTATACATCCCATTCTTTTTCTGGTTGTGGGTAGTAGTAATGCGATCGCAAAAATTCAAGAATGGCGTACTGTTTTCAGCAATCTGCGACCACTGTTGTACCAGCCAAGAAGATCAAGCCATCAATCCTTAGTTGGAGAAGCCTAAATCCAACAGTTTGAAATGTCTTAATCTATTGCGTATCTGACGAGTTCATTCATATTTACGCTAATTCTTGTGGGATAGGCTAAAAAGCCTTTCCTGATGGATGCAAATTAGAGGCGCACTAGCTTACCTACAGGGTTTGCATAGAGTCTAGGCTTGGATACCTCTTGATGAATAATTTTTAACTACTCAACCATGTCATCCTTAAAAAAACTGGCTCCTAGCAAAAGTCAAGCCCGCCGCAACCTTTGGTTTGAAAGAGTGATGGCGTTTTTGGCATTGGTCAACTTGCTGTTGGTAATGTTTGACTTAAGTTACATTCCCTTGCGAAATTTCTGGCTACAAGGCAAAATACAATTTTTGGGTTTTACCTTAGGAAAAACCAAGTTTCCTGGTTTAACTTTAGAAGTTCCCTTGCCTCCAATTACTCAGTGGTACGACCCCATTAAGGCGATTGAACCTAACCGAGATACAAGGCGGTATCTCGATAGGGTAAACGACCTGGAAAACCAGATGTTGGCTACAGGGATACAATCTCCACAGGTAGAAGCTATTCTCCAAGATCTGCGCCGTCGTAGCGTAGAAATAATTGATACTAATCCGTTTCAGGTTGCCAATAAGACGGGCACCTTGGAAAAAATTAAAAATCGGATGCGAGAGCATATTTTTAAAACTAAAGAGGGGTCAGCTAAAGAGGCTTTTAGAAGGTTCTGGAGTCAAGACTACTTAGCTACAAAAGATCGAGAACAAGGACTGGTTTTTTTCAACAATGAGATTCGACCTTTAATAGAAACTAACTACTATCGTCCCATTGGAGAAAACGGCGAATTTGTAGACTTTTTTTGGCTGATTGACTTACCGTTTGTCGCGTTGTTTGGTCTAGAGTTTCTGGCACGTACCTGGTTTATCAGTCGCCGTCGCACTGGTGTTAGCTGGCTAGACGCCATGTTGTGGCGTTGGTATGACATCTTTCTACTGCTACCAGTCTTCCGCTGGCTTCGGATTATCCCAGTAACTATTCGCTTAAACCAGGCTGAGTTATTGGATCTCAACCGCATTCAACGGCAAATCAGTCAGGGGTTTGTTGCCACCATTGCTGAAGACCTAACAGAAGTGGTAATAGTTCGAGTCATCAACCAGGTTCAAACATCTATTCGTGGAGGAGACATCACCAAATGGCTCTCACAAAAAGAAGTTCGCCCTTATATTGACATCAATAACACTGATGAAATTGCAGCGATTACAACCTTAATCATGCAGATGACGGTTTATCAGGTTCTCCCTAAAATCAGACCTGATATCGAAGCGCTGTTGCAACACCATTTGGAAAAAATTCTTAACCAATCCCCAGCTTTCCAAGGACTTCAAAAACTACCAGGGATGGAACAATTACAGCATGAGCTGACCGGGCGATTGGTGAAAGAAATTTCCCAAGGACTTTATGATGCCGTTAACAGCGCGATGGAACCCGATCCCGTCGGAGATCAACTATTCCGACGCCTGATTGAGCACCTCAGTGAAGCTTTGGGAACGGAAATACAGGGCAAGCAAACTTTACAAAAAATTCAGTCCTTACTCACAGATTTGTTAGAGGAAATCAAAATTAATTATGTTGAACGCTTGTCTGAAGAAGACTTCGAGGAAGTATTAGAACAAACCCGAGCAATCCGGCAAATCGCTCAACAGTAGCTGTGTGTAGCGCCCAAGAAACACTTTCTTTAAGCCTCATTGGGAATGCGGGAATAGTCCCATAAATTAAATAATGGTGCTTTAAATAATGAAGATTTCTTATTTTCTTCATAAATCAATAAAAGTGCTTGTACTCTCATCCCGGACTAACGTCCCGCTGCGCTATCATCCCTCATCCCTCATCCCTGTATCCTTTCTTGGTTACACCCAGAGCGAATTGCGCTAAACTCTAAACATATGCGACGGTCGTCACTCGATTCGTCGCTAGCCTTCTTGGAAAGAATTTTACCTGGAAGTGGGTTCAACCCACTTTTTTTTGTTGGAGTTCATCAATGACTCATCCCCTGATTCCACAGCTGCTCGATTTGGCGACCCCGGTAGCCGAAAACCTGGGCTTGGAGGTCGTAGGGGCAGTTTTTCACACCGACAGACGCCCTCCAGTGCTGCGTGTAGATATCCGCAACTGCGACGGTAATACGGGTTTGGATGACTGCGAACGCATGAGTAGAGCTCTCGAAGAAAGATTAGATGCGATGGACATCATTCCAGAGGCCTATGTTTTGGAAATTTCCAGCCCTGGAATCTCGCGCCAGCTGACTACAGACCGAGAATTCATTTCTTTTAAAGGGTTTTCTGTCATCGTCCAAACGTCTGAACCTTATGAGGGTCATAAAGAGTGGCGAGGGAAGTTGATTCGTCGAGATGACACCGGAGTGTACCTGAACCAAAAAGGCCGTGCGATCGCGATTCCCCGTCCGCTAGTAACTAGGGTGCAGCTAGACGAGAAAGGTTGAAGTTGGATTGACGGTAAAGAGGTTGCAGGGCTAGCAGGTTAGTGGACTGGGAGAGAACTTTCCAACTTCCCTCCTTCTAACTTTTACAACCACCCCAACCCCAGGTGCTACGGGTAGGCTACGCAAACGGCAACCCTTACCCTCTACCTTTGGAAACGGGAAGAACTTCGCTCAACCAGGAAGGATAACCCTTTCTGAGAATGGGAATTGGTTCTTCAAAGGAAGTACAACATTCAACTGTCAACTGCTCAAAATTTTTCAATTGTCCATTAATTAATCAAGGAGATGTGCTTATGTCAATAGTTGCTCTGCCTGGACTGAAAAAGATGATCGAAGAAATCAGTCAAACCCACAACCTACCGAAATCTGCCGTTCAACAAGCGCTACGAGAAGCGCTACTCAAAGGGTATGAGCGTTATCGTCGCGCTCAACGCCTTGATCGATTTCACTTTGAAGAAGAGTACTTCGATAATTTTGAGGTCGATCTCGATATCGAAGAAGAAGGCTTCCGTGTCCTGTCTACGAAAACCATAGTTGAAGAAGTTAGCAACACCGATCATCAAATTTCCCTGCAAGAAGTCCAAGAAGTGGCATCTGAAGCACAACTGGGTGATTCGGTTGTTTTAGATGTAACGCCAGATCAAGGTGAGTTTGGTCGTATGGCGGCGATTCAAACTAAGCAGGTGCTATCACAAAAACTGCGCGACCAACAGCGTAAGCTGATTCAGGAAGAGTTTGAAGAGCTAGAAGGTACGGTTTTACAAGCAAGAGCACTGCGCTTTGAACGGCAATCGGTGATTATGGCAGTCAGTAGTGGCTTTAGTCGTCCAGAAGTAGAAGCAGAACTCCCCAAGCGGGAACAGCTACCCAATGACAACTATCGCATTAACACCACTTTTAAGGTTTATCTCAAAAAAGTTCGTGAAGGTCCTCACCGAGGTCCTCAGCTAGTTATTTCTAGAGCTTCCGCTGGTTTAGTCGTTTATCTGTTTGCTAACGAAGTACCAGAAATTGAAGATGAAGTGGTTCGGATTGTCGCCGTAGCCAGGGAGGCAAACCCACCCTCCCGTCATGTAGGACCACGCACTAAAATAGCAGTAGATACCCTAGAGCGAGATGTAGACCCAGTTGGGGCTTGTATTGGAGCGCGGGGATCGCGCATTCAAGTGGTGGTCAATGAGTTACGGGGTGAAAAAATTGATGTTATTCGTTGGTCACCTGATCCATCTACCTATATTGCCAACGCCCTCAGTCCAGCGCGAGTTGAGCAGGTTCTACTAGTCAATCCAGAGGGACGGCAGGCTCACGTTTTAGTTGCCGAAGACCAACTGAGTTTAGCAATTGGTAAAGAAGGGCAAAATGTCCGCCTCGCTGCCCGCCTGACTGGCTGGAAGATTGACATCAAAGACGTTGCCAAGTACGACTACGAAGCCGAACATCGCAAAATAGAGGCATTGAAAGCCAGTTCTCCGGATGTCGAAGAGGCACCAACGGATGAGGAAGAAGCCGTAGATACGCTGACTCTAATTGATGCACAGCCAGAAGTCGAAATGACGGATTTAGAAGAAGAGTAGGAGGCTTGAGCTTGATGTACAGTTGGCTTGATCAAAGCAAGTGGTAAGCTAACTGCGTCAAGTTAAAAATTTCTGTACTACGACAACACCCAGTCTTCTGGAAAATACACGCATCACTGACCTATTCTATGGAACCCAACTATCGACGTTGTTTGAGCTGCCGCACAGTAGCCCCGAAACAATCGTTCTGGCGTGTTGTCCGAGTCTATCCATCGCGGCAGGTACAATTAGACAAAGGGATGGGTCGTTCTGCCTACCTGTGTCCTCAAGCGAGTTGTCTAACGGCAGCTCAAAAGAAAAACCGATTGGGGCGATCGCTTCGGACATCAATACCAGAACATGTGTACGAAACCTTGTGGCAGCGTTTATCCGTCGTTACAGTATCAGATCAAAAAAGGGAAGGAGGAGTATAACCAGAGATCACTCAGAGATCAGTCAAATGCCTTCGTAAGCAGGAGCAGTCGTTAGGATAGAAGAGAAAGATTGATTTTTGAGAATTTTGTCCCTTGGAGGTGAGTAAGTCTGGGCTTCAGCTAGCAAACAACCTTTAAAAACCACCCGAAAACTGACAGAACACCGAAACTGCCCATTTTTTTAAAGATTTGTGCAAGATTAGATAGAGAAAGGTCTAAGTGTTTGAAGGATATCCAAGTGGATTACTGGAAAAGGCTCCTCTCCAGCAGCGATGGTTGATTACTTTTTAAAAAAGCACATTCAAAACGATTCTAAGGATTAAGCCACAGGACAAAAAGCAAATGAGCAAGCAGTCATTCGAGCATTTAGTTATGGTGTAAAACTAGGTATGACGGGGGGAATAGTGGATGAACAACGGCAAAGTCAGAATTTACGAATTATCACGGGAATTAAATTTGGATAACAAGGACATCTTAGATATCTGTGAAGGACTCAATATTGCAGTCAAAAGTCACAGTAGTACAATCACAGAATCTGAAGCAGAACGCATTCGCGCTGCCTCAGAAAAATATTCAGAACGCCCAACGGCTGTAAAAAGTCGTGACAGTGCCGCATCCGCTGAAGGAGGTTCGGGAGGACTATCGACAAAGATTGGTCGTCCTAACAGTCAGCGGAAACAGCAAATTCTAGAGGTTCGTCCGTCGTATAAATCTCGTCCAGATTCCAGCTCTCAACAGAGAGGTTCTCAACTGGCGACCCCTCCTCAACCCCCTGTCAAGCCCCCGATGACATCACCGCGTCAACCAAATATTGTCAATAAACCCACACGGGTTACTCAGCAAAATCCTCAGTC
Source organism: Coleofasciculaceae cyanobacterium CTOTU46601 (assembly GCA_031970155.1). Lineage (GTDB taxonomy): Bacteria > Cyanobacteriota > Cyanobacteriia > Cyanobacteriales > Coleofasciculaceae > DALYIW01. The sequence goes on from DALYIW010000156.1 coordinate 11,167, forward strand.
TGCTCCAGTAGATGAGCCTGCACAAAAGGTTCCCAAACAAAGGACGGAACAGACTCCCAGCTCAGCTGAGGATCTTGAGGAAAAACCAACTCCTTCTCTGACTGAACCCCCGGTTAGACCGTCGAAGCCAACACCTCAACTCAATCAAGTTGAGCGCCCGGTTTTGAAATCAAAGCAAGTCGAGGCTCCAGTCTCAGAGACGAGTAGCACCCCAACTCCAGCGAAGCCGACTAAAGTTAGTCCGCAACCTGGCCCGTCGGAATCCTCAAGAGAGAAACCTCGTACTGCACCCAAGCCACCAGTCCCTGCACTTCAGGGACCGCCAAGAAGAGCCCCATCTCGTGATGAGGTAGCAGCCACTCGTAGCGAATCAAATCTTCGGGTAGCCGATAGCACTGTCGATGATGACGATAGCATCATCGAAACGCCAGAAATGCTGGAGGTGAAGCTACGGCGACCCAATGCTCCTACCCGACCCGTTAAGAAGAAAGAGTGGGTAGACGAAGAAGAAGAGGGTAAAGAGACTTCCAAAGCCGGAAAAGCTGGTGCCAAACTCAAGCGGCGACCCGATATGTTCCTGGAGGATGAGGAAGAGTTTGAAGAACTCCAGGAAATGGGAGCTCCAGTCACAGTAAGTGCGTCGGTGGCTCGTCCTCCCAAGCCAAAATCCCTCTCCGGAGCAGTATTAACTTCAGCCCCTAGTGTCACTCAGAGGAAGAGACCTCAAGCCAAGGGCAGCGATCACGGTAGCAGCAAGTCGGACAATCGCCATCAGCGACGTGCTAAGGCAGATGCGCCCGAACGTCCTGAAAAGATAGTGTTGACTGACTCTCGGTCTATGACAATCAGAGACCTAGCTGAGATCTTGGTCGTGCCTGAAACTGAGATTGTTAAAAAGCTCTTCTTCAAAGGAATCAGCGTTAGTATCACTCAAACCCTGGATGCTGAGACGGCCAAGATGGTAGCCGAGGAACTAGGGGTGGAAGTCGAGACAGCCCAAGAAGAAGCGGCAGCCACCAAAGTGACAGAAATGCTGGATGCAGCTGACCTGGAATACCTCCATCGACGTCCGCCAGTCGTCACGATTATGGGTCACGTCGATCACGGTAAAACGACCTTACTTGATGCCATCCGCTCTACTAAAGTCGCCCAAGGCGAAGCGGGCGGTATTACCCAGCATATTGGTGCTTACCATGTGGATGTTGAGCATGAAGGGGAGATGCAACAGGTGGTCTTCCTCGATACCCCTGGTCACGAAGCCTTCACCGCAATGCGTGCTCGTGGAGCGAGAGTGACAGACATCGCTATTCTGGTGGTGGCTGCCGATGATGGGGTTCGACCTCAAACTATTGAGGCAATCAGCCATGCCAAAGCTGCTGAAGTTCCCATCGTCGTGGCTATTAACAAAATTGACAAAGCTGGAGCGCAACCTGACCGCGTTAAGCAGGAATTAACTGACCAAGGGTTGCAGCCAGAAGAGTGGGGCGGCGACACGATTATGGTTCCTGTAAGCGCTATCCAAAAAGAAAACCTGGATACGCTTTTGGAGATGATTCTGCTAGTGGCAGAAGTCGAAGACCTGCAAGCCAACCCAGATCGACCAGCCAGAGGTACAGTCATTGAAGCCAACCTGGATAAAACCAGAGGCCCAGTTGCCACCTTCTTGGTGCAAAATGGCACCCTGCGGGTCGGTGATACTCTCGTCGCTGGCTCAGTATTGGGTAAAGTTCGCGCAATGATTGATGACCGAGGGGTACGAGTCGATGCCGCCGGTCCATCCTTTGCTGTAGAAGTCCTAGGCTTGAGCGACGTGCCAGCGGCTGGTGATGAGTTTGAAGTCTTTGAAAGCGAAAAAGAAGCCCGCGCGATCGCTAGTCAGAGAACTGACGAACAACGCTTGTCTCGTCTGCAACAAGTGATGTCTTCTCGTCGAGTCACCCTCAACAGCCTCTCAGCTCAAGCTCAAGAAGGTGAACTCAAAGAACTCAACTTGATTTTGAAGGCAGATGTTCAAGGCTCAGTAGAAGCCATTCTCGGCTCCCTCAAACAGGTGCCCCAAAATCAAGTGCAACTGAGAATCCTACTTGCAGCTCCCGGTGAAGTAACTGAAACAGATGTTGACTTAGCCGCGGCTAGTGGTGCTGTAATTATTGGGTTCAATACCACCTTGGCTCATGGCGCTCGAGCAGCTGCCGATCGCGAGGGTGTGGATGTGCGTGAATACAACATCATCTACAAACTTCTCGATGATATTCAAGGCGCGATGGAGGGTCTCTTAGAGCCAGAACAGGTAGAAGAACCCCTCGGTCAAATCGAAGTTCGAGCTGTCTTCCCAGTTGGTCGTGGAGCAGTCGCTGGTTGCTATGTGCTCTCAGGCAAAGCAATTCGTAACTGCAATATCCGAGTCCGGCGTAGTGGCAAGGTACTCTATGAAGGTATCCTAGATTCCCTCAAACGGATGAAGGAAGATGTCAAAGAAGTCAACGCTGGCTACGAATGTGGTGTTGGCGTCGATAAGTTCAATGATTGGGCTGAAGGCGACATCATTGAGACCTTCAAGATGGTGAGTAAGCGACGAACTCTGTCTGCTAGTTAAAAAGTTAAAGGTTGGTAGGTTAAAGGTTAGAAGGTTTTTAGCTTAGTGCTGGAGATGAAAGTGAGGACGTATCCCAGGTTCATGCTCCATACGCTGAAATCTTCTAACCTTTAACCCTTTCTAGCCAGCAACCGACTCATTTTCTAACCTTCAATCCTTTTGTGACCTATGCGCTCCTTCTGGACTGAACCCTTTTTGTGGATTCATCTTGCTGGTATTGCGGCATTGCCTCTAACTTTGGAATTTGTCTGTATCGGATTGGCAGTGGGTGACCCCATCTTACCAGTCTGGATTGAGCTGCTATTGGTGGCAGCAATCGGAATAGGTCCGGTACTGTGGATGCAATTGACTCGTCCGTTCGATATTTTCAGTCTTCTGCTCTTGGCGATGAAACCAGAGCAGCTGAGTGACGAACAGCGACGCCTCTTGAGTTTGTTCAAAATGAAGACGAATCCAGTGGTGACAATTATTGCTGGCATATTTATGCTCTGGGTACTGTGGCAAATTTACCGAGTGGCTCCCGTGGCCGCAGCTATTGTTCCCTTGGCACCCGGATGGCGGATTGCTGGATTGTTAGAGGCGAGCTTAGCTTTTTTAGCAAGTAATTTGTTCTTCCAAGTACCGTTGAGTGTCGTACAAGTCCTCCTTACTAGCGAGTCGGAGTGGGCGGCGACTGTTCCCTATGCATTGGACAAAGTGCCACAGGACTTTACTCTACCAGGCGTGCGTGTCAATAAAATTTTGCCAGTTGAGGCAACGGAGTCATTGGGAAGGATGAGGGATGAAGGATGAAGGATGAATAGCTCCATGAATCAATAATGTGGCTTTAAGCAATGAAGAATTTTTTTCTTCATCAGGACTTACGCATGGATACCACATATAGTAGGGGTGAACGGCCGTTCACCCCTACATATGGCGGTTCAAACGAAAATTTGCGTAAGTCCTATTCATAAATAAATTCATGTGCTTGTACTCTCATCCCGACGCTCATTACGTCGCTACCGCAACGCTCATCATCCCTCATCCTTTTTTGACAACGCCATCCTCGCCACAGTTGTCTTCTGACCAGAAATGATGTACTAAATTTGGCACAATGAACCTAGGATAAATCTTTGCTCGTTAAGGTCAGAATGTTACTATACGAACAATATGAAGAAAGTAACTACGGTATTTTACAGTAAAGAGTAAATAAAAAAGCAAGCAAGAAGCGCCATTTGATTATTCTTTAGTAAATTTATCTAGGGTATGTATGGCAAGTTCAGCTACTTCCGAATCAAAAGAATTCTCCAAAGATAACCCAGTTTGGGTGAACCTCAAAGAGGCGATCGCATCCAGTTCAGGGTTTCAGCGCTGGCAGATGGAACATGCTGTGGGTGAGCAACTTCAAGATAGTAGCCTTGACTACCGAGTACGTCGATATCTCCGCGAAACCTTAGAAACTCTAGCTTACTAGCAGGCGTGAGTAAGAGGAAGTTTATCACAATCCTATTTTCGGCAGACGACCAAGTACTCGCGTTATATCCTTAATAACCTCAACAAGGCGATCGCCTTCAACATGAACTTCTGGCGTTGGGTAGTTCTCTAACGTTTCAATTAGCGTAATTTTCCCGTCAGGAAGTGCGGAATTGACAAGGGCACCCCGCAAAGATTCTTGATTGGCTTGATTATCGGGAGTATGAACCACCTCACTCACTTGATCGAGCATCACTTTTCCCACTGGGGTAGACAGTACCCCATACAGGAGAGTTCCACTGACTGGAATCTCCTGGCTTAAAGTCCTTCGTAATTGAGCAGGTTCTCTTCCAGCAAGCTTTAAATAAGCTGTCAGTGCAGGTGATAGTTCTCCCGTCTTTGCAAAGGTGGTTAATTCAGGAACCGATATCGTTTCCCGAAAAATACTGTACTTCAGCACCACCGATTGGGCAGCATTTGCAGGCGCACTACCAACAAAAATTCCCAAGGATGTGACTAAACCAACGATCAAATGCCTTGATAACGATAAATAACGGTACATTACTCTCTTTCAACACAGTTAATCAGCCGTAAATCAGAAAATAGGCTCTTTCTCCACCCTAATACCATTTCTGACCTGAAGATGCGCTCAATAGCCTGTGCAGACAGGCGAGAGTTCGTGTAGCCTCAGTATTCTAGACTAATGGCAAATAGAGTACACTCGTCACACGAGAATTGCTATAACCTGATTCAATCAGCATTTATTTAAGGATTGAAACTGCCATTAGGCATAATTGCACTGCTTAGTTTGGTATTTTTCAGTAGAGCATTTTCTAAGTCAGCATTCCGTAAATCAGCACCTCTTAAATCTGCTGAGTTCAGGTTAGCATTGCTCAAATCCGCTGCTCTAAGATTAGCCATCCTCAAGTCAGCACCCGTCAGATTAGCACCTGGTAACTTTGCCAGACTTAGCCCAGCACCAGTAAGATTGGCACCTGTAAGATTAGCTTTAATCAAACCAGCAACAATCAGATTTGAGTTGGTTAAGTTAGCACCAGCAAGGTTGGCATTAATCAAGCTAGCACCAGCGAGATTCGCTTGTGTTAAATTAGCACGCCTTAAGTCGGCACGAATAAGATTAGCACCTGTGAGGTTAGCACCCATGAGATTAGTATTACTCAGGAGTGCTTCTGGGAATTGTGCCCCACTGAGATCACACCCCACACAGCTGCCAGTTTGCCGCAATTGTTCTAGGTGTGCGGGGTTAAACGCTTGCACTGAAGTTTGCAGCCACAGAGGCGCTACAAGGATGGCGGTGGTAAGGATATTTGACTTTATGAATCTATGGAACTTAAAATTTACTGTCAAAAGCTGAGCAGTGGTCAGAATCGAAGTCATTGAAGTTATTTTGATAAAGTGGCTTCTTTAGTGCTTAAAGATTTGAGGTGACTTTTCATCTCACGCAGTTGTTTTTTTAGAACTGGATACTTTGCAGCTGGGAGGAGTGGATCATTTTTTTTAGTCACAACTGCTTCTATTGGTAGAACGCGAAAATTCAACTTATTATTAAGTTTATAATTATGAGTCCAGGTAGGAATTGCTTCTACTTTAGTAATTTCTATGGTTTTCTCTGGAAAGCGTTTACGAATATTTACTGCAAAAATCACGCCAAGGTCTTTGTAATGACCTAACTGATAAGATATAAAGTTTCCTAGAGAATAAATGACTACTGCTGTTCTAGGTTTCCCATTTTTACCTTGTAACTTGAAGATTTGGTAAGGTTGAACAACATGGGGATGGTCGCCGAGAATAATGTCGGCACCTGCTTTAATCAATGCCTTAACCAGTTTTTTTTGTTCGGCGTTAGGTTGACGCTGATACTCTTCGCCAAAATGAAGGTAGATTGTAACAACATCAGCTCCTAATTTTTTGGCTTTTGCAATATCTTTGACTATTTTTTGTTCATTAATCAATGATACAAGGTAGTTTTTGCCTTGAGGTATAGGGATGCCATTGGTTCCAAAGGTATAAGCCATAATCGCCATAGAAATATTGTTGCGATTGATGAGCAAAATTTTCTCAGCTTCTTTAGCTGAAGTCGCTGTTCCGACTGAAGGCACTCCACGCGATCGCACATTTTTAATCGTATTAATTACTCCTTTTTCTCCCTTGTCCATTGCATGATTATTGGCTGTTATAAATACATTAAAACCAGCTTTTTTCGCAGCATCTACTATTTGAGCTGGTGCATTAAAAAGAGGGTAGCCTTCATAGCCTAATTCTGACCCGGCTAAGGTGGTCTCTAAATTAGCGATCGCCCAATCACCCGTAGAGATAATATTCTTAACTTCCTTGAAAAACCCGTCAAAGACATAGGTTTTCTTTTGAGGATTGTAACCAGAGCGAGTGAGAGCTGTATGCATCAGGATGTCACCCACGGCAATCAATCTGGCTTCTTTTGTAGAAGATTCTGGTTGTACTTGCTTGGATGACTGATCGGGTTTTCCATTTCCTGCGCTCAACGTGCCATCCGGATTCCTTTGAAAATTGCAGCCAGAAATCAACAGGATGACAATTAGGAGTAGTGGGGGTGTGAATTTCATAATTTTTTAGGATTTCCGACGGCCTGAACGGCAAGGCACTGTCAAAATTAAAGAACAGCTACCTCTCTATATAAATAGAGTCCTGAGGAGAGTAATATGACCGCCACATTATCTACACCTCAATCTATTGAATCCTGGCTAGGTAAAGAAGCAGAAGACTTGCTTACCTACCAGGCAAAGGTTTCCAAACAATTGTTGCATCTACCTGGCCCTGACTCGGTTGATCGGATTTTTGCACAAAGCGATCGCAATCCCCAAGTCCTTCGCAGCCTCCAGCAACTGTACTCGACTGGACGCCTTGCCAACACGGGTTATCTGTCGATCCTGCCCGTAGATCAAGGCATAGAACACTCAGCTGGTGCTTCCTTTGCCCCCAACCCGATCTACTTTGACCCAGAAAACATTGTCAAATTGGCGATCGAAGGTGGCTGTAATGCCGTAGCCACCACACTGGGAGTCTTGGGGATGGTTTCTCGGAAGTATGCCCACCGCATCCCATTTATTGTAAAAATCAACCACAATGAACTCCTGACCTACCCAAATCAATTTGACCAAATTATGTTTGGCAGTGTGGAGCAAGCCTGGAATTTAGGGGCTGTTGCTGTCGGTGCCACAATTTACTTTGGCTCTGATCAGTCCACCCGCCAGATTCAGGAAGTAAGCCGTGCTTTTGCCCGCGCCCACGAACTCGGTATGGCAACCATCCTCTGGTGCTATCTCCGCAACAATGCTTTCAAACAAGACAAAGACTATCACCTTGCGGCTGATCTAACAGGTCAGGCGAACCACTTGGGGGTTACGATTGAAGCCGACATCATTAAGCAGAAGCTGCCCGAATGTAACAACGGCTATGGTGCTGTCTCTAAAGCGTTCGGCAAGACTTACGGTAAAACCAATGAGCGAGTCTATTCTGAACTTACTACCGACCACCCCATTGACTTGACTCGCTATCAAGTACTCAACTGCTACGCGGGGCGTGCTGGTTTAATTAACTCCGGAGGTGCTTCAGGTAAAGACGACTTTGCTGAAGCTGTTCGCACAGCAGTCATTAATAAACGTGCTGGTGGTACAGGACTAATTTCTGGTCGCAAGACCTTCCAGCGTCCTTTTGAGGAAGGTGTTGAGCTATTTCATGCCATTCAGGATGTCTACTTGTCAAGTGAAGTAGCGATCGCTTAATCTCACAAAAAGTCGGGGATTTTGTTATTTGTTGTTGGTTGTTGGTTGTTGGTTGTTGGTTGTTAGTTGTTGGTTGTTAGTTATTTGGCTTACCCGTTCGGACTTCGGCGTGAGCTGCCTGAGCGCCAGTTGAAGGAGCGCGGCAACTGAGCTTGTCGAAGTTCAGTCGAACGCTGATCTCACGGCCGAAGCCTGAGCGCGGTCGAAGGATTGTTGGTTGTTGGTTAAAAAATATAGCGCTTCTCACAAAAGTTAGGTACACTCATCATCTGCCTAACTCTTAACTCCTAAAACTAGGTGTACTTCATCCAATTGAGAACTGCTATACAAACAACAAACAACAAATAACAAATAACAAACAACAAACAACAAACAACAAACAACAAACAACAAACAACAAA
>DALYIW010000157.1:0-19221 GCA_031970155.1 Coleofasciculaceae cyanobacterium CTOTU46601
TGAGGGATGAGGGATGAGGGATGAGGGATGAGGGATGAGGGATGAGGGTACAAGCGCCTTTATTTATCTATGAGGACTGGGTGCATCACGTTTTTGCAAATCGGTAGTGCGAGCCGGAGAGCTCGCGTACACTCATCCTTCCCCAGTGAGTTGGGACGCCAAAATTGAGCCATAAAGAGGACTATTTCCCATTAGCTGCTCGTGAGTACCTTGCGCTACTAGCTGTCCTTTATCCATCAGTAAAATGCGGTCAGCATTACGTACTGTACTGATGCGTTGAGCAATCACAAGGGTAGTGCAAGTTCTGTGTCGCATCAGATCATCGAGGGATTGTTGAATCTGGGCAGCGGTTTTGGCATCAACGGCGGAGGTGCTGTCGTCGAGGATGAGGATGCTGTATTTCGTGAGTAGGGTGCGAGCGATCGCAATCCGTTGCTTTTGTCCTCCCGATAACCCCACGCCTCGTTCTCCCACAATCGTGTCGTAACCATCAGGCAAGCTAGTGATAAAGTCGTGGATTTGAGCCGTTTTTGCTACCTCAATCACCTTTTCTAGAGGGGCATCGGGCACAGCATAAGCTATGTTATCGCGGATGCTTCCAGAGAAAAGCGTTGTCTCTTGGAAGACAATACCAATGTGCGATCGCAAACTTTCTAGCGTGAAATCCCGTATATCTCGCCCATCAATGCGAACGGCTCCATTCGTGACATCATAGAAGCGCGAGATCAGGTTCATAATCGTACTCTTACCAGAGCCAGTCATCCCTAGAATGGCAATGAGTTCTTTTGGCTTGATTTCAAAGGAAACGTCTTTGAGTGCCTCAGTTGCTGCTCCCTGATAGCGGAAATGGACATTCTCAAAGGCGATCGCACCGCTACAGGTTTCCATGGTAACCGCATTGGGGCGATGGCGAATTTCAATCTCTGCATCAATGACTTCGTAGATTCTTTCTGCCGAAGCAGCGGCTTGTGCGATCGCACCGGCTGCCAAACCCATCAGCAAAATCGGCTGAAGAATCAGCGCCTGGTACGAATTGAACGCCACCAACTCACCAATTGAGAACTTACCCCCAATCACCTCGGCACCGCCGTATCCTACTACAGCCAGCGTCACTAAATTACCCAACAAAAAGATAAACGGGAAGATATTACGCAGAGCGCGAATCGTTCGCATATTGACCGATACCAACTCATCATTGAGCGTGGTGTAGCGAGATATTTCTACTGGTTCGCGAGCGAATGCTTTTACCACCCGAACACCCAGTAAGTTTTCTTGCAAAACCGCATTCAGTTCACCGAGTTGCTGTTGTACCCGACCAAAAAGTTTGCCATTTTTTGCGAAAAACCTTGCTAATAAAAATCCTGCGATCGGCACTGCAGCTAGAGTAATCAGCGCTAGTTTCCAGTTCATCACCAGCAGAATCACCGCCACACTCACCAAAGTAACTACTGCACCGACCATTTGTAGTAGCGTTGTACCAATAAAAGTGCGGATTTGCTCAATATCGCTAGTGACGCGGGTTAATAGTTGCGAGGTTTGAACTTGGTCGTGATAGCTAAAACTGAGGGTCTGAACTTTGCTGTAAATTGTATTACGAAGGTCGTAAGCAACACCTTGAGACGCCGCTTCTGCCCAAAAACTCTGCCCAAAGTTAGATAAACCCCTTCCAAAAGCGACTAAGACCATCAAGCCAGCACATTGAAGAACAGTTTGTAAGTCTTTGTTGACGATACCTTGATCGATACCCCATCGAAAGAGTTGTGGAGTGATGGCATTAGCAACTATCAGCAGCAACAAGCTGACAATGGCTCCGAGCGATATAAAGCGGTAAGCGTTTAAACTTCCCAGAACACGCTTGAGAGACTGCATAGGTGAATAGTTTTGTTTTCTTTTTTTCCTAGCCAAAGTTATCCACCCTTGTTTCTCTAAATAGGCAAATGCTAAAAGAATTTTTGTCCTTTAATAATGGCTTTGAGAGATAGAATTTCCTAGGCATCAAGTTGCTGCTAGGCTCTCCCGTAGATATAGTGATAAGACAAGCTTATCAATTGAGCCAAACGCTTACTGAGTAATTCATTACCCATTACCTAAAATGCGGTTTTTCACCACAAGTACGGGAGAGCCATCAGTAGTTTCAGCGTGGGCTGAGATGCACGCACTAACGAACAGAAATCGCTTGTCAAAGGCTGAGTTCCCCCCACTCCCGACTCCCGACTCCCTAATCCCTAGTTTAGAATCTCTGTCATTTTTGGTAAAAACTACTATAATCCACAAGATAACGACTTCTGAACTGAGGCAACTCTAACTGTGTTTACCACTGCATTTGCCCAACGAGACTCTACTGTGACGGGTGTTCTACCCTACGATTTATTTGAAGCGATCGCTATCCTCAAACAAGAGCTAAACGCTGTCATTCTCGCTCATTATTACCAAGACCCTGACATTCAAGATATCGCCGACTATATTGGTGATTCTCTAGAGCTTTCTCGGAAAGCTGCTGGCACAGACGCTGATGTCATTGTCTTTGCTGGTGTCCACTTTATGGCAGAAACCGCCAAAATTCTCAATCCCAACAAACTGGTACTCTTACCAGACTTAAACGCTGGTTGCTCTCTAGCAAGCAGCTGTCCTCCCGATGCCTTTGCACAATTCAAGGCTGCTCACCCCGGTCATTTGGTAGTTTCTTACATCAATTGCACCGCCGAAATCAAAGCGATGAGTGACATCATCTGCACCAGTTCCAACGCCGTCAAGATTGTTAACCAGATTCCCAAAGACCAACCCATTATTTTTGCCCCTGACCGAAATTTAGGGCGCTATGTGATGGAACAAACTGGTCGGGACTTAGTACTCTGGCAAGGTAGCTGTATTGTGCATGAAACCTTCTCAGAGAAAAAGATAATTCAGCTGAAGATTGAACATCCAGACGCCGAGATAATTGCTCACCCCGAATGTGAACCACCAGTACTGCGTAACGCCAGCTACATCGGCTCGACGACAGCACTGCTGAAGTATTCTCAAGCTAGTCCCAGTCAAGCATTTATCGTTGCCACTGAACCGGGAATTATTCACCAAATGCAAAAGCAAGCACCTGATAAACGTTTCATTCCAGCACCAGGAATGAATAACTGTGCTTGTAATGAATGTCCCTACATGCGGTTAAATACTTTGGAGAAAATGTATCTGGCCATGAAAAATCGTACTCCAGAAATCACCTTGCCAGAGCATATTCAACTTGCCGCACTCCAACCCATTCAACGAATGCTAGAGATGAGTATCTAATTGAGTTTGTTGTTTGTTGTTTGTTGTTGGTTGTTTGTTAAAGAATACTTGTTTTAAAATAACCAACAACAAACTCTAGCAGACAAAGGAGTTCTGAGTGGTACAACTTGATAGTCGTAGGTATTGGTATATTTTGACAAAGTGAGATGTATCTTTGAGGCAACGCCTGATTGTTTTTACTCGTTATCCAGAACCTGGAAAAACGAAAACGCGACTGATACCTGTGTTAGGGACAGAAGGTGCGGCAACGCTTCAGCGTCAGATGACGGAACACAAACTAGCTGATGTCAAGAAACTTCAGGCTGTTTCTAAACTATCGGTAGAAGTTCATTTTGCGGGTGGCAATGAACAGCTGATGCAAGATTGGCTAGGGTCAAGTATTAGCTACCAGCAACAGAGTGAGGGTGATATTGGTTGTCGAATGGCATCAGCCTTTGAGGCGTCTTTTAAGGCTGGGATGAACCATGTTGTTGTCATCGGCACTGATTGCCCTGATCTGAATGCTAGCTTGCTAGTGGAGGCGTTTCAATCGCTTGAGCAACATGACTTGGTTCTTGGGCCAGCAGAAGATGGCGGCTATTATTTAATAGGGCTGCGTCGGTTGATTCCGGAACTATTTACAGGTATTAGCTGGAGTACTGCTGAGGTGCTGCAACAAACACAAAGCATTGCACAAAAGTTTGGCTTAGCTGTTGCTTATCTTCCTCGACTTAATGATGTCGATCGCCCAGAGGATTTGTGGGTCTGGAAGCAAGCTAATGTCTAAGAGGTTCTTAATTTCAGGACTTACGCATAGACACCACATATACCACATATAGTAGGGTCGAACGGCCGTTCGACCCTACAAATGGCAGTTCAAAAGAAAATTTGCGTAAGTTAACTTGTTACTTGCAGGATTTCCGCCAATTACTGACTTAAACACTACTGAATGAAAGCCCCAACAATTTCTATCATCATCCCAGTTTTAAATGAAGCAGCGACTATTGAGGAAACACTGACTAGAGTTCAGGATGCCTCAGATGTGGAAGTCATTATCGTAGATGGGGGGAGTCGAGATGAAACAGTGGCGATCGCCAATTACTGGAGTAAAATACTCGCACCATCCTTACCTATTAGAGTAATTTCTGCGGCAGCTGGTCGTGCCAATCAAATGAACGCGGGTGCTGCCATCGCTACGGGTGACATTCTGCTATTTCTTCATGCTGACACTCATTTACCAACTAGCTTTGAAAGCTTAGTTCGTCAAGCACTGCAAAATCCTGGCACCATTGCTGGTGCGTTTGAGTTGCGGATTGATGCTCAATTGCGGGGGCTGCGGTGGGTTGAGAAGATGGTGAATATGCGATCGCGTTTTTTTTCCATGCCTTACGGTGACCAAGCAATATTTTTAAAAGCCACTATCTTTCATGAAGTTGGCGGCTTTCCTAATCTGGCAATTATGGAAGACTTTGAATTGATTAGACACCTAAAACGTCAAGGAAAAATTGCGATTGTATCGGCATCCGTGCTGACTTCGGGACGCCGATGGCAAAAGTTAGGAGTACTCAAAACAACGCTGATTAACCAGTTAATCATTGCAGGCTATTTTTTGGGAATTTCTCCTTCCCAATTAGTTCTCTGGTATCGACAAGGAGGTTTTAAACGCACCCAGTAGCACCGAAATCTTCCAAGTACTCAGAGGATTTAACGGAAGAATTCGGAAGGCTTCAATTGAGAATTCAGAACTAGATTAGATTCCTCTTCTACTTTCTGACTCCTGTTTAATCTACACAGTTGTCCAAGAAGTTAAAAGCCAGTCAGCAAAGTTCTGTTTTTGGGCTTCAGTAGGATTCTCCAATGGCACAACTTGATAACGGTTAGAGCGCGGTGCTGCTAGCGTTAGTGATAAAGTGCACAGTGAGTCTTGATGGAAGACACTCAGTTTAACAGTGTCACCGGGGTTGTAATCTTTGAGGCGATCGCTCAATTGGTCAGCCGTTACTCGAAAGCCATCAATTGCTAATAGCTCATCACCAGGATTAATTCCCGCCTCCTGGGCCGGAGAACCAGCTTCCACAAATTGGATTATCTCTTTACCATTGTCTGCTTTTACGTTGAGACCCAGGTGGGGCAGTGGTTCTTCTACCTCAACGGTGTAGAGTTGTAAGCCAAAGGGTTCGAGGTACTCATCGAACGGTAACTCATCGGTGCCATCAATGTAGCGGTTAAAGAAGTCGCTTAGATCAATCTTTGCCACCGACTCGATCGCATCCCGTAGCTGTTGGGGAGTATAACCAATCTCCTCTTTACCGAAACGCTGCCACATTAGGCGCATTACATCATCAAGCGATCGCTTATTCTCATGTCGCGCACGAATCAGCAAATCTAGTAAGAACGAAACCATTTCTCCTTTCAAGTAGTAGGAAATTTGGCAATTATTACTGTTTGCATCGCGGCGATAGAGCTTAATCCAAGCATCAAAACTCGACTCACTTAATGGTTGCACATTACGACCTGGCGTGGTCTGTAACTGGGTAATCTCTTTACTGATTCCTTCCAAGAAAGTCTTGGCATCGTAGATACCCGCTCGCAGAGGAATTACTAAGTCGTAGTAACTCGTCGTCCCTTCACAGAACCACAGAGATGTCGTGTAATTTTCCTGCTCGTAGTCAAACTTCTCCAAAGCTTTTGGTCGAATACGCTTAACATTCCACAGGTGAAAGAATTCGTGTGCCACCAACTGAAGGAAGCGGTTGTACTTATCCTTGGCGCGGAAACCAAAGCGGGGGTAAATTAACGAACAAGCTTCTTTGTGTTCCAGCCCCCCAAAGCCCGTAGCCGCCAAATGCAGCAGAAATACATACCGCTCATAGGGTAAACCCCCAAACAAATCGGCTTCCACCTCAATAATTTTCTTAGTGTCTTCAATGATGCGCTCTGGGTCAGCATTACCCTGTCCCCAAATTGCCAATTGATGGGGTTTACCTAGCACTTCAAAGTTGTACAGCCGTTGGCAACCAATTTCAAAGGGACTATCTACTAAGGTGTCAAAATCCTTGGCTTCAAAGGTATTAACAGCTCCTGAAACCGACGGTAGAGGTGTTGTGACTTGCCAATCGGGGTGTGGGGGCACGATTGTTACCTGAATCGGCTGTTGCTCCAATCCTGGTATGAAAAATAACAGGGCAGCTCCATTGAAATAGCCGTGAGTAGCATCTAGGTGATTGGTTCGCACGGATAATTCATTAGCAAAGACGCGGTAACGCACTCGGATTTGGGAGGCGATCGCTGTTTCAATTTGCCAGTGATTTTTACTGAGTTTGCAGGAAGGCAACGAGTGCCATTGGTCACCAGTGTCAGCAGCAAAATCTTGGACATGTCTGGAATACTCCCGTACCAGGTATGAGCCTGGAGTCCAAACAGGCATTTTCAAATTCAGCACAGATTCCTGCCAACCTTGCACTAATAGCGTCACCTCAAACAGGTGCGATTCGGGCTGAGGCATTGCAACTTGGTAGTGGATTGTTAGTGTGGTGCTAGGGGCGCTACTGAGACAAACGGTTGTTGCTTGGGTCATTATTAGGAGTTATCTATTACCAATTAGCTTTTAGATTAGCTAATGATAGGGGTATGAGAGAGCGATGCATACCCCAGTGCCAACTTTTTTTCCTAAACTTGACCCCGTGAAGTCTCTGACTCTGAACGAAGCCGAAGGGTCAACGGTTCGACTTCGCTCACCGTTGACTTTCCATGCCATCAGTACATACGCAAAACCTATTGCCAGTCAACTGGAGCAACGAAGACAGGGACAGTTCGGATGCTGCTGCAAATTCTCAAAGATGAGCATTTGTTAGCAATTGTTGGAAAAACTCTCACTGTTGATTAACCCCTACATGCAGGGTAAGCACTGCCCACCCTACAACTTTCATAGTCAAATCTCCCCTTGTCTTTCTTGTCTTTCTTGTCTTTGCTCTAAACCCTTTGTGCTACCTCAGTCAGCTGCTTGATATTGATGAGGTAGATAATCTGATTTGCTGGGTCAATCTTAATCCAGCCTCGACTATCAAGCTTTTCCATAATTTTTGCTGTATCCTCAGCGCTGATGTTTGTGATATCAGCCAAGTCAGTATACGAGAGATTAAAAATTTGCGTTCCCTTAGGAGTGGGTATACCGTAACTTTCTGCCAAACTGACCAAAGTAGTAACTAACTTGACGGCTGGTGGCTGATGGCGTCGTTGAAAGCGGACATTGGCCTGGCGTAGTCGCCGCACCATCAGTTGCAACATCCGGTGGTGCAACTGAGGATCTTTGAAGAGGGTTTGAATGAAGCGCTGGGCAGATACACTAAGCAACTTCACTTCACAAAGAGCTATAACGTCCGTTGAGCGGGGAGATTCATCAAGGATTGCCATCTCACCAAAAAAGTCACCCTGCCCCAAAATCGCCAATGTGACAAACTTTTCCCCATAGAGGCGTCGAACCTTGACCCAGCCGGAGACAATAAAGTAAACCGCGTTGCCCCAGGCATCTTCCATTAAAACCGCTCTATCTGCCGGGTACTCGTGTTCTACTGCAACAGACATGAGCCAGTTTAATGTCTCTGGGTTAGCAGTACTAAACAGTGGGAAAAGCTCATTAAAAGCTTTGGTCTGCATGAAAGGTTTTCTGTCGATAATGTCTGTGGATGCAACAGCAGTAACAGTTAAGAACTGGTGTAACACTATAGAAGATTCTAACCAGACCTCCCAACAGAGTGGCATCTTTAACCAACTACTGCCAGTTAGGGATGGCTGGAGATAGTCCTACGCTTCCATTACACCACACTACAACAGCAGTAACTCGATCTCGATCGCATCCTATGAATTTTGTAGAGTGGCTTACAGTTTGTTTAGGAAAGCTATGCGTAGTGCAGCGTGGCAGAAGTCACTACATTCCTCTACTTAGCTTTTGCGTAGCACTGTGGGGTCAATTGTCGCATCTAGTTGTGTGCGGCGAGCGTAGCGGCGCTCTACTTGCTTCGCATTTTAAGGAAGATAGACGCGATTCGAGGTTGCGATCGCACTATGTATACATAGTGCTCCTCAAATAAGTGAGGTACAGCCATCATCTCCTAACTCCTAATTCTCCCCATAGGAGATTCCTAAAACCAGGTGTACTTCATCCAACTGAGAACCGCAATATCTGTATCTATTCAAGCTAGAGTCAAAGAAATCTTAGATAGACCTATAACGCTATCTGTGCCGCTTATCTTTTGCCTACTGGCTTTGTAATTGCTGTTGCACCCATTGTCTAAACTCTCGCAATCGAGCATTCTCACCTTTTTCAGGGTCTAGTTGCATAAATCGTGCTAGTTCTTTTACTGGAAATGACTCAAAGGCCATACTATTTTCAGATTCCACATAACCTGTATCAGTCAGAATATTGATTATGAGTTTTCCTTTCTGCCAACGCCAAACCTCTGGCACCTTAAGTGCTGCATAGACTGCCATTTTATTTATTGATGGGTTGCTTACATCAATCTCAATGGCTAAATCAGGGGGTGGGTCAACCGTAAGGTCAATATTTAACTTACTACGAACTAAGGCTTCATTTTGGATGTAAAAACACTCATCAGCTTCTTTCCCAGCTGTTTTAGGCTTTGATCGCCAAGTTGTTGATTTCAAGCCTCGAATTTCTAGCCCTAGTTCTTCGGATAGTGCCGTTACGAGCCGTCCGAGAGTCCAGCCATACGTCTCATGTTCTGGTAAGGGTGTCATCAGTTCTAGAGTTCCCTTATAGTAAGTCATGCGAAGACCTGGATGCTCCGCAAAGACATCTAGAAGTTTCTCATACATTTCCCAACTGATGTCGTACAGGACGATGTGAGAACCTGTTGTTGGTGGTGTGACTGGGGTTAGGGTTTGTTGAGCCATGATTTGAATTCAAGCATTCATCTAACTACAAATTTAAGCCAGCTGCTCAAACTTGTGGTCAAGTTCTGACTATTGGGCGTTAGCGTAGCAGTGCGTCAGCACTTCGCTTTTGGGAAAGAGAGAGGCAATTACTTATACTTCGGGTTCAATACCTGCTGCTCGCAATTGTGCCGCCAACCGCTCGGCTCTTTCCTGACCCGTTAATAACAAATTCCCTTGCGCGTCCCACCAACGCAACCAGGGTAATTCTAAATTTTGATAGTAACCTTGCCAAATTCCCAACTCAACTTCTAAAGAAGAAATTGGATAATGCCCTCGTTCATTTACTGGTAATAGGTGATATTCACCATCCACTAAATGATAAACTTCAACACTAGCGCGTTTGACTTCGTAAATTCCGTAGAATGCCGGACGAATCACTTGTTCATAAATCCAAAATTTTCCTGGTTTCTGTTGTGTTTCTCGCTCACTTAATGAGAGAGGAGTTTTGTCTCGTTTCTCGGAACCATCCCCTGATACAAACTCTAAAACAATTAAAGGTGCAATCAGCTCTTGCCATAACACATAAGAACGTCGGACTTCACCGTTAAGTTTGGGTGGGACATTCGGCACGTAAAACCAATCAGGTGCTTCTGCGCCGCGCTCTGGAGGGTCAGTTAAACGCCAGTAAATGCCACAATCTTGACCGATACAATATTGCCCAGTAGGATGACGTTTTTGGAGTACAGGTTCAATCGAATCTGTTAAGAGAATGCTTTGAGGATGCTCCTGAAAATTTTTCACAAATGTATTATCTGACTCTGGTAACTGAGTATGGTCAGGTAGAGCTGTAATTGGTGTTGAGGGGTTGGCAGCAGAAGTCATAGGAACATTTTTACAGGAAATCTAGTTCAATCGTACTGTGTTCATTGGGGGTTGGATGAACGAAACAGTGCGCTAGCGTTTCGCATTTTGGGAAAATAGAGGCGTTCTTCATTTTTGAAGTTGCGATCGCTAGATAGATATATTGAACTTAGGACAACACAAGTGAAGCAGAGAGTCTATGTCTACTTATCACGAGGTACGCCGTCTAGCTGAAAGCCTTACTCCTGATGAGCAAATGCGGCTGATCGAAGACTTATCAAGATTCATTCGTCAACGAGTTACGCTGACACCTAAGCCCAAGCGTAGCATTCTGGAATTAGAAGGGTTAGGTAAAGAAATCTGGAATGGCATTGATGCTCAAGAATACGTCAATCAGGAACGAGATTCATGGAATGGATAGCCCAGCTACAGGGGTATGTTGTCGGCTTGGATAGCGCACCACTGATTTACTTTATTGAACAAAATCCGACTTATTTGGAGATGATGCGGATTTTTTTCAGATCGTTAAATCAGGGTGAGTTTAGGGTTGTAACATCTGTGGTGACTTTACCGGAAGTGTTAGTTTATCCTTGGCGACAGGGAAACACAACACTGGCTCAACAATATCGTGACATCCTGTTCAATGCTGAAGGTTTGACTACTATCCAAGTCTCTCCAGATATCGCTGAAGTAGCAGCACAGCTTAGGGCTGTTCACAACTTGAGAAAACCAGATGCTATTCAAATGGCTACAGCAATTCGTGAGGGGGCTTCGTTTTTTCTAACAAATGATGCGCGTTTACCCTCTTTACCTGGGTTGGCAGTGTTGGTGTTGGAGGAATTAATGACTTGATTTTAGAGGAGCGATCGCACTTTAGGTAAGATAAACAAGGGTCGCATACAAGATACTCCAAAGGCGATCGCTCTGTGTATATTGGACTTAGGGCAAGAAAATTACCAGAGCCAGTTCATGTCCACTTATAACGAAGTACTTAACCAAGTTCAAAGCCTTACTTCTGATGAGCAACTGCGGCTGTTGGAAGAATTAGCCGCACTGGTTCGTCGGCGGGTAACATCTGAGTCTCAGTGCAACCTACAGGAAACGCAAGAGATAGGTGTAGATGTTAGCTTTGACTGTGACCCATTGGTAGGCTTATTTGCAGGTGCTACTGACCTCGCTACAAATTCTGAGGATATCCTGCAACAGGAAATTACTAAAAAATCGGGTTGGACTTCGATATATTTGTGAAATGAAAACTATTCGTCAAGTAATTCAAGTAGGCAAAAGTCGCCAAATTCAAATCACGTTGCCTGAGAGTGTGGAACCGGGTTTAGTGGAAGTGGTGATTGTTGTGCAACCTGTCTTAAATCAGACAAAATCAACCAGTGGCTGCTCTCAAGAAAATCAAATCGTAGAGCTATTTGGGTTTTTGCCACCACGAATAGAACCACTGCAATTCCAGCAAGAACTCAGAAAGGAGTGGGATAGATATTGATTATCTAGTTGACACCAATATCTTAATTTACTATTTCAATGGGGAGTTGGCTGTCCGAGCGCTCGTTGATGAAATTCGCGCTGGTGATGCTGTAGGATTTTATTGTCCTATTACTTGGGTAGAATTGCTGTGCTATCCAGGTTTGAGTGAGATTGAAGCCAATCAAATACGACAATTCTTGAGAGAGCTTACCTATGTACCCCTCACAGAAGCAGTTTTAGATCATGCTGCTCAAATTCGTCGCGATTATCGGTTGATGCTAGCAGATGCTTTGATTGCTGCTTGTGCTTTAGGTGAAGGTTGTACTTTGGTGACTCGTAATATTGATGATTTTAGACGTATTGATGGGTTGGATATACTGAACCCATTTGATTAGGATTTGCGATCGCACTTTAGGTAAGATAGATGCGTGAAAAGGCAAGAGAATTCTAGGAGAGAGCGAATGCCTACTTATGAAGAGGTACTGAGTCTAGTTCAGCGCCTTACCCTCGCTGATCGATTTCGGCTGCTAGAAGCCTTGACTGAACTTGTTCATATCCCTGTAGAAGTTGAAGGCGAAGACGAAATTATACCGCCGGAAGAGATAGCCCAAAGCGAAGCCGCTTGGCAAGATTACCTAGCTGGTCGCGACTCAGGGTTATCATCAGAAGAACTAAAACTAAAGCTGTTTGGGAAAAAACTTGGCTGACTGGCAATATATTGTCCTGAAACCAGCTATACGCTATTTAGAGCGAATGCCACCGGATGACCAAGAGCGTATTGTAAATGCCTTGGATGCT
Source organism: Coleofasciculaceae cyanobacterium CTOTU46601 (assembly GCA_031970155.1). GTDB lineage: Bacteria > Cyanobacteriota > Cyanobacteriia > Cyanobacteriales > Coleofasciculaceae > DALYIW01. Next base: position 12,292 of record DALYIW010000157.1, read on the forward strand.
TTGGTTACCGATTCAACAACTCTTGATATTAAACCTCTTAAAGGGCGTCCTGAGTTGCGGCTGCGGGTAGGAAACTATAGAGTTTTGTTTCGAGTAGATAGAGATAAGCAGCTATATATCGTGACTCGCATTGGTCCTCGTGGGGATGTCTATAAATAGGAGCATGAAGCGAAGCGATCGCGCACATCGAATCGCACTTAGGAAAGATAGACAAGGGTCGCACTTCAGCCTTAATCAACTAGGCAAACATCAAGCGACCTTTAGGTTCTGGAATCGGACGCCCTAACTCCTCGGCAGTCTCAATCCACTCCTGCATAATAATTTCTACATTGTGTACTGCTTCTTGATAAGTTTCACCATCAGCGGCACAACCAGGTAACTCTGGTACTTCGGCAATAAATGCCTGGTCTTCTTCACTCCAGTAGAGGATAATTTCATAGCGAAGCATCATCTTGACCTCTTTCTTTCAACAGTTGCGATATCGTGTTTTTCTTCAAAAACTACTCTCTCAAAAACTTCTGAACACAAAACTTGAGTAAGATAAGGCTAATCATTAGTCAGTTTATAGATACCTGTACTCACGCAATTCCTTATATTACTCTAAGCATTGATAGCTTTATCCGCAGCCCTCGTTAAGATCTCATCCATCCATGCGTTGATACTTTTGCCAGCCTTTTTAGCCGCAATAAAAATTTTGCGGTGCTGTTCTGGAGTTGTGCGGAAGGGTAGTTTACCCGAAAATGGTTTATCAGGCTCCTCGCCTAATTCTTGGCAAAAAGTTAGATAATCATCAACTGATTTGTAGAATTCTTCACGCACCTCATCAACTGTTTTTGCCTTGAAGGTTATCACATCTTTAATGTCTAAGACGCGACCAAACAGAATTCCGGCATCAGCATCTACTTCAACACTGGCTGTGTATCCTTTGTAAGTCATCATGGATTTAATAATTATTACCCTGTTTAGAGTATTCAAGGTTGATTGATTGTTGAGTTAGCTTATATGAGGCTTTTAAAAAAAACTAACTTCTGATATTTTTTGGCTTTAGGGCAACCACTATCGATTGCCCCAAGTTGAAAATTTATGGGTGTTAGTTACTAGTTCATCATGGTTCAATTCCTGCCTCTATCAAAAACTCTCTAACCGATTTAACCGCTCCTTTATCCGTTTCTTTTTGAGGATGTGGCTCGTGAAAAACTGCTTTAACCTCATTTAATTTAACGCGAACTCGCGAACCTTCTCCTTGACTCACTGTACCTCCTAGAGCTATAAACAGATTTTCAATATCTTGCCAAATAATATTTGAGGGAATAGGATTTATAAAAATTAACTCTAAAGTTTTACGCTGTTTGTTATTGAGATCCATTGACGGCTCCCTTGTGATGTTATCACTGAGTTGTAACTCAACTAAGTGTGGTGTTTGTTGTAACATCCTGGAGAAACTACTAGCAGCATAGCTTTTTGTACTCTTACCTCAAAGTACGAATCTCGGGGGTATGAATTCCATCTGCCAGATGATGCAATCGGTTTGTCTACAGCCATTCCACACTCCTGTTGAGTACGACCCATTGGTTTTATGATATCACAAAATGATATCAATACCCGATGGATTACTAAAAAACGTGGGAACACAGAAGGCTGTGTCCCCACAACTTTATATCAGTTATCCAGATTCGGGATTTTTACTCTATTCCTTCAATCCGGTCTTCAACCTCCTGATACAACTCGCGCAGCATTTGTAAATTACTCTCGCTAGTTTCCCAATAACCGCGACCATTTACTTCTAGCAATGTCGATACAACCTTGCGGAATGAATGAGGATTTAGGTTCATCAACCGCTTTCGCATTTCTTCATCCTGGATAAACGTAGTATTCGTGTCCTCGTAAATCCAGTTATCGACAGCACCAGCCGTTGCAGACCAACCCATCGTATTCACTAACCGCTTCGAGAGTTCCCGTACTCCCTCATAACCGTGACTCAGCATTCCCTCATACCACTTGGGATTGAGTAGCTTAGTCCGGGCATCCAGACGCACGGTTTCAGAGAGGGTGCGAACTTGGGCGTTTGCTGTGGTGGTATCGGCAATGTAAGATGCTGGCGTCTTGCCATCTCCCCGCAGACTGGCGACAACCTTAGTGGGGTCAGAGTCGAAGTAGTGGCTAACATCCGTGAGGCTAATCTCGGATGAGTCGAGATTTTGGAACGTGGCATCGGCGGTTTTGAGGGCTGTCTCAAAAATCTTCCGTGACTGTTCCATTGTTCCTGGGTTATCGGAGGTGAAAGCAAACGATTTCCGCGCCAGGTACATATCCTGTAACTCAGCTTCGCTTTCCCAAGTGCTGTTTTCTACTGCCAGGTTGATATTCGAGGAGTAGGAACCGGAAGCATTGGAGAAGACACGAGTGGCAGCTTGCCGCAAGTTGATGCCCATTTCCTGCGCCTGTTGCGAGGCGTGTTTGCGGATAAAGTTCATCTCTAAGGGTTCATTCGCTTCAGCGGCCATCTTCACTGCTTGGTCAAGCAAGTTCATTTGGTTGATGAACAAGTCGCGGAAGACGCCGGAACAGTTGATTACTACATCGATCCGGGGACGCCCTAACTCTTCGAGAGGAATCAGTTCCAGCTTGTTGACTCGACCCAGGGCATCTGGTACGGGTTTGACGCCTACCATCCACATAATTTGTGCTAGAGATTCGCCGTAGGTCTTGATGTTGTCTGTACCCCAGAGGACGCAGGCGATGGTTTCAGGCCATTTGCCGTCATTTTCAGACCGTTGGCGATCGAGTAGTCGATCTACAACGATTTTGGCTGATTTGACAGCAGCGGTTGTGGGGATGGATTGGGGGTCGAGGGCGTGGATATTCTTACCCGTTGGTAAAACATCAGGGTTACGGATGGGGTCGCCGCCTGGGCCAGGTAGAACGTATTCGCCTTCTAGGGCTTTCAGCATTGCGCCTAGTTCGTTATCCGCCACGACTTGCTGGAGGCAGAATTCTAGGTACTCGAATAGGGGCTTAAGGGCTTGGGGGTCAACTTTGGTGTAACCTAGCTGGTGCATGGCTTCAATCCAAGGCTCTTTTTTGCCCATGTTGAGGAAATTGAGCTTGGAAACTTTGGAGACTCGACCATCTGCATCAGCTTGGGCTTGGACTAGGGCAGCAACCGCGTCACGAGTTGCTTGAGTGATGTCTTGCAACAGTTGGACATCTTCTAAGATGCCTTTGTCGTTATTTTGGTAAATTTCATCAATATCTCGTCCAATGCTGTTGGCGATAATCCGGGGTAGAGATAGGATTTCGTCTTCGGGACGGTCGAGGCTGGCAATATTGACTAAAGTGGCGATCGCTTCTTCTGCACTCGGCGGTTTCCCAATCACATGCAACCCACATGGCAGCAACCGTGACTCAATCTCCATCAGCTTCTTGTACACCAAGCCCACTAGCGTATCCCGTTCTTCAGGATTCATCTCACTAGCATCATTCTCTGGCAAGGCGATATCTTTATCTAGATTCACCAAGCGGCACTTGTCCATGATGGTGTTCACAATCGGGATACCGCGCCCAGTATCTTTCAGAGTTTGGTAAGAAGCAATTAACTCGCTTAGTTCCTTCAACCCCTTATACAACCCTGCATTTTCAGCAGGTGGAGTCAGGTAAGAAATCGTCGCTGCATAGCTGCGGCGCTTGGCAATCGTCGCCTCACTGGGATTATTCGCGGCGTAGTAGTAGAGATTAGGGGTTGAGCCAATTAAGTTATCTGGGTAACACTCCCCAGACATCCCCATCTGCTTACCCGGCATGAATTCCAGTGAACCGTGGGTGCCGAAGTGCATTACGGCATCAGCTTTCCAAATTTGTTCTAAGTAAGTGTAATAAGCAGCAAATCCGTGGTGAGGGCTGGCAGATCGAGAGAACAACAACCGCATCGGGTCACCTTCGTAACCAAATGTGGGTTGAACGCCGATGAAGACATTACCAAAATGCTTGCCGTAAACTAGCAGATTTTGTCCATCACTGTTGAGATGTCCCGGTGGTGGTCCCCAATTTTCTTCCAACCTCGTAGAGTAGGGTGTTAGTTCCTCATACTCCGGCACTGACATCTTGTAGGCAATATTCAGTTCGGGACTACTGTACTGGGCTTGGGCGTCGTGGATGACTTCTAGCATCAGCTTTTCTGCTGACTCTGGAAACCCTTGGATATCATAGCCGTTGTGCTTCAAGGCTTCCATTACTTTGTAGATGGAACCGAATACATCCAGGTAAGCAGCAGTACCAACGTTGCCCTTATCTGGCGGGAAGCTAAAGACGGTAATGGCGATTTTCTTCTGAAGTTTGGGTTTGCGGCGCAGATTTGCCCATTTTAGGGCGCGTTGGGCGATCGCTTCTATCCGATCTTGAAGTGCGATCGCTTTCCCAGTAGTACCATCTCTACCAGATAGGATAATCGGCTCAATTGCTCCATCCAGTTCCGGTATGGCAATCTGCAACGCTACTTGAATCGGATGCAGCCCTAAATCACTCCCCTCCCACTCCTCAGTAGTTTGGAATACTAAAGGCAGTGCCACCATGTAGGGTCTATTCAATCGCTTGAGTGATTCAATTGCCTTAGGATGGTCTTGTCGTGCTGGCCCACCTACCAAGGCAAAACCCGTCAGTGACACAACCGTGTCTACTAAAGATGTAGATGTTTTCGGCGTTGCATCATAAAAATAAGCATCCACTGGCTTCGAGAAATCTAAACCACCCGCAAACACTGGGATAACGCGAGCACCCATCGCTTCGAGTTCCTGCACCATTGCTACATAGTGAGCATCATCACCTGTAACTAAGTGAGTCCGTTGTAGTACTAAACCAACGCAAGGTGCCAAGGGGTCTTTTAAGTCATCAGGAATATCTTTACGACTGTTGTACCAGTTCAGGTACTCCTTAACATCCTCGAACATTGCTGCTGCTAGGGGATGCCAGATGCCCATATCCGGGTAAACCACTGGGTCTTTGAAACTCAGCTGCTGCCCCTTCATGGCATACTTATCAGCCAGCATCAGCAGGAAGTTCTCCAGGTTATCTGAGGAACCCCCCAGCCAATACTGGAAACTAAGCATGAAGTTTCGGGCATCTTGTGCTTTGTCCATCGGTAGGTACTTCAGGACTTTAGGCAAGGTTTGCAACAGTTTGAGCATTCCGTCTTGGAAAGAAGAACCGGATTTCTCCTTGCGCTTACGCATAAATTGCGCGATCGCACTTTTCGACTGCCCCAACTGCGCCATTGAGAAGCTACCTAGCTTATTCAGGCGCATCACCTGAGGCATAGACGGGAAGACTACGGCAGCGTCAAGGCGATCGCGGTGTGGTTCCACTGCCGCCACTAGCTTATCCGCTAGGTCTTCAATAAAAATTAGTGAAGCAATGAAGATATTAGCTTGGGCAATATCCCGTTTAAAGTCCTCGTAGTTACCAGAGTCCCGGAGTTCCTCAATCAAGTAGCCGCTGATTTCAATCGCTAAATCCGGCTGGTTTTTATTGATTGAGCTGACAGCGGCTGATAATGCACTCTGATACTGTGGCTCTAACACGACATAGACCACCTTAAGCAAATGACGCCCATTCAGGGAGTCTGGGGTAATGTGTCGAATGGTGGACTTGACGTGAGTGAACATGCGGTAAGGCTCCTTATGATGCGCGTTCTCTTCTCATCTGTGAGCATCGAGGATTGAGTGACTATGTTAGTAAGTACTCACTCCTGATTACTCAGTTAATATTTCGGCAACATAAGTGTTTTTACCAGAAAACGCTTACCTGATGCAGGTTTGAGCCTTTATCTGACACAATTCGATAGGAATTCCGAGATTTTTCTTTACATTTATTGACAAATCCTGAAGTAATTACTCAAAATATTTGTCAAAAAATTAACATTTATATATTTGACAAAAAAAATTCTGTGTGTATTCACCATTCATGTTCGTAAGCTCACCTCAAGCCTGTAGGTCAAAGCTTCGCCAATAAAAAACCACTGACCACTGACCACCAACAACTAACAACCAACAACCAACAACTAATCCTTAACTTTGGTCGAGCCTTGCCAGCTTGCGTACTAACGACTCTTTCTTGACAACATACACGTCTCGTGCTTTATTGTTGACAGTCTCAATACTTAATGTAGCGTCAGTAAAACAGAGAAGGAGTGTAACGGAACGTAACTTCCTCATTTTCTTAACAGCCAAAGCTTGCTCCATGATGTGTCCAAGCAAGTCCTTCTCAAAGTTAGAAACTTCTCGCCAATCACGGCGCTTTAATATACCCTCATCAAAGAAAACTTCACCTCGATAAGACACAACATTAACAATAAAGTAGTTATTGTTGGGGGATTGCAACAACACATCGACTTCCCCTAGTTTAGGAATCGGCAAATTGTATGTAATCTTCCATCCCTGTTGCTGCAACTCGCTTAAGATGATTCCGACAATATCTTCTCTTTGATTGCTCTTCGCTGCTGGTGGTGGCGACTTTTGTGTTCTATCGTCTCGACGGCTTGGGCTAGGCGATTTAGAGGTTCTAGAATTGTGAATCGATGAACTGGGTGAGTTATGTGTTGTAGTACTCTTAACTCCCGCAATAGCTGACATCCAGAGTTTCAACCCCTGTATAACAAACGGTACACAACAGACTACAGCAGCAATAACGATCAAGGTTCCCTGTGCCTCGAATAGAGGTGCAACCCACAGACCAATCACAACTGTAATAAAAGCTTGTGCAAATTGTACTAAAGCATCATTTTTTCGCTGTTGTACTGCTTTTGGACTAAAGTCACTAAGTGGTAAGGGTTTAAAAAAAGCTATTACTGTGTCTGTAAATTGTTTGAATTTATGTCTTACCTCTAACATCTGTTTGCTGCAACCGTTCAAGACTGTTTTCTTTAGTATGGCTTTTAGA
>DALYIW010000158.1:0-17494 GCA_031970155.1 Coleofasciculaceae cyanobacterium CTOTU46601
CGAATCATTAAAAATCCCAAGTTTATCACTATATCTGTTGTAAAAGTTGCCATAACTAGCTCTACTAGTTTCCTAGCTCTTATCAAGGGCTTTTTGACAAAAAAACCTCGTCTAGCAAAGAAGTTATTTCTCCCCTCTGGAACAATTATTCCATTTATTTCATGAGCCAGCTGAATTGGTTTTATATAAGATTTTATAAAAGTTTCTTGGTTTTTCTGGAGTTGATACAACCTTTCGTGCTGCAACCAACTCATTTTAAACATCATTTTTAGCAATTCAAATCCTAAAATATAATAAAATATATTATTTTCTTGTTCAGTATCAAGAAGTAAACGAAATACTAATTGAAAATAAAGGTCAGGTTGTCTACTTATATGTTTACTAGAATGAATGTAAAATTGTTTTATATAAAGTCTGAAAACAAATTCATCGAGATTGATTTTTAAGTGGTAATGCTTGAGATTTTCTTGAACTCTACGTTGTGCCTCTGTATCTTCAAACTTTCTTGAGACTAAGCCATCCGCCGTATAATTATCTAAAAATTCAGCTTGCTTTTCAGGAGGAGATACACATAAAAGATGACACAATAACAAAACATGGCGACGTTGCTCCCAAGGCAAACTTTCTACCCAGTTTTTTGCTTCAAGGGGCAAGTCTTCAATAAAACTATTTGAGCTGATTTCTTCAAAAGTAAACTCTCCTCTACATTTTTGCTCAGTCATAACTTAAAGGAGTTATAAGAAGGTCAACAAAAATAAGGCGAAGATAGCTTTAAACCCTGATTTTAAGGGCGAGACGGTTGTCTCTGAGCACCTAACGTCAGATTTTTAGGTCAGGACTTCCGCAAATTGCACATCTCAACGCTACAACTACTGATGTAGGGTGGGCACTGCTCACCCTACATGTAGAGATACTGCGTAGATACCGAGGTCTTCGTTGTAGAGGGAGGTCAGCGTTGCGTAGTATCCCTTGTTAATACTAAGTTGTAATGTCAATATTGTTCAGTATTGAAGCAACACTGGCGGCTTCTTCTTTAGACCTCTTGCAAAAGTCTTTTTCATCAATTTAGCGAACAGGCGAGACGCCTACCCTACAAGAAAAAATTACTATGAGTGGGATGAGCATCTTGCCCGTCCTAGTGATTGCGTGCAAGAGGTTTTTTCATGACCAACTTAAATGTTGGTATTGTGGCGTTCGACGAAGAAGTTCGCCCTATTGCTTTTGAGCAGCTTTTGGTGAAAAGGCGAGAGAGGGTTTAGAGATTAAGAATTGAAAATTGCTACTTCCTACTCCCTACTCCCTACTCCCTACTTCCTATTTTCTATAGGAAGTCTAATCAGTCGCAAGTTACTGGCAAGTTTAAGTTACTACCCATTGTGCGGGTAGTTAAATCAAAACTTAGGCAATAGCTTCAAATATTGCTACTTAGCACCTTGAGGAGCCTGAAAGCCAGCTTTTTTGGCAGTAGCTACATCTTTAAAACAAATTTCAGGCTTGACAGCTTTGTAGTCTTTCGACTTAGCCTCATGATAGATTTTCTTGCCCCCTTTCCCAAGGTTACCCTTGATGGGAGTTTTACCCGGACAAGTAGTTCCAGTCGGCTTAACACCCAGTTTCTGAATTTCTGGTGGTAGAGCCTTAGCAGTTTTGCTGGTTGCTTTAGTAGACTTAGCACCCGGAGATGATGCCGTATTAGGCGCTGCATCCGGAGCACTGGTAGCAGCAGGCTCTTGTTTTTTACAGCTAGAGAGGGCAAGAACTACAAGCAGTGCCAAGCAGGTAGCCCAATGGCGAGAACCGAATTTTCGAGAGTTGACCAACACGTTTATTTTCCTCACACAATTCAGAATAAGGATCTATCAATAGTAAATTAGATTAAGCAAAAGGTACTGCCTTTGTGTATTTTTTTTATGTCCAAATCATAACAGTAAAAAAAATTAACAAAAAAGTGCGGCTTTTATGAAGAGAAAGTAATTAAATTAAATTTAATTTTGCAGCAGAAAAAGTGCGTGCCAATTCCTTATAAATTCTGGGCGCGCTACTGGAGAGGAAGTGAAAAGCGATCGCAACAGCATACAACAGATTGAACACAAGAGTATAGCTTATTGTTCCAGTTTGATTTGATAGCACTAGTCTTACCACGGTTTCCAACTCGGTTATGTATTCATACAAGTTGCAATACAAGTAAAGATAGTAGTTTCTCTCCCGTGCCTCCCGTGCCCCCCCTGCCCCCCCCTGCTCCCCCTGCTCTTCTGTCAATACCGCTCTAACAAAAGTTTTACTTCTTCTTCCAACGCTAAATCTTTCATAGCTTCCCACTCCGCTTGGCGTACAGCCACATAGGCTTGAGCCAGTTCCGGGCCTAAGGCACTTAAGAGAACCCGATCGTTGCTAAGATGCTCAATGGCTTCCCCTAAAGTAGTTGGTAACCGCTCAATACCACAGTCACTGCGCTCAGATTCACTCATATATCCAGGGTCAATTTCCACCGACTCCCCTAACTCCAGACAGTGCCGAACTCCATCTAGTCCTGCGGCAATTACAGCACCCAAAGCCAGGTAAGGATTAGCAGAGGCATCTACCGTTTTTAGTTCAAAATGAGTAGGACTCATTTGTTCTGGGTTACTAGGCACTCTCAAGGCTGCCTCACGATTATCCATTCCCCAACAACAAAACGCTCCACTCCAATGGTGAGGACGGATACGCCGATAGGAGTTAGTACTCGGTGTGGTTAGTGCCATCAAAGCTGGGAGATGGTGAAGGATTCCTGCAATGAAGCGACGAGCAAGTTCTGAAAGTTCTCCTTGTGCTTCGAGATTTGGTACAAGGTTCTGCCCATCATGCCAAAGGCTGAGGTGGAGGTGGCAACCGCTACCTGCTTTGTCAGCAAAGATTTTAGGTAAGAATGATGCTTTGAGGTTATGTTGAAGAGCGATCGCGCGTATTGTCTCACGAAACGCAATCTGCTGATCTGCCGCCGCTAGCGCATTGGTATACAGCACTGAGATTTCCTGCTGACCTGGACCGGATTCTGGATGATACTGCTCTACAAGTATCCCTTGCTCTACCAGCGCTTCCACCATCTCATCAATTACCACTTGATGCAAGTCCATTGCCAAGGTTGAAGCAAAAACCGTCTCATCAGCAGGTACAACGCTATCTGGAGTTGGCCGCAGCAGGTAGAATTCATTCTCAAACGAGGCAATGACTTGCAAACCCTCACTTTCGGCATCAGCAACCATCGCTTTAAGAAAGTTTCGAGGGCAGAGGTGCCAAGGACTACCCTCTTTGACCATATCTCCCATGACGCGAGCGTGACCAGGAGCATAAGGCAAGGGTATCAAGGTATCCCAGTCTGGCACCAAGCGCACTTCACCCACTGGACTAAGACCACTTCCGGGTACTGGGGCATCATACATCACTGGAATTGCTTGTTGAGCCGCTGAGATACCAACACCGTGTTGAAGGTAATCAGACAACGTTCTCCGGTGTACTGCTTTGCCACGAATAATGTTGGCGTTGTCACACCAGAGAATGCGAACAAACCGAATACCAGCATCATCAAAAAAATTAAGGATTTCACGGTTCATTCATTTTTTCCTTGTCCGTTGCTGGTTGTCCATTATCGATACTCTCCATTCCCTACTTCCTACTCCCTATTTTCAGTAGTAGGGTGGGCACTGCCCACTCTACATGTGGAGTTTCTGCGTCAGTCCTGTCAGGTTTTGATTTGGGATTAGACAGCATAAGCAAACCCTCACAATAAAAAATGAAAATCCCCTATACTCTCCACTCCCTACTTCCTACTCCCTATTTTCAGTTACGAGAAATGTTGGGTTTCGTTCCAAAAGTCCAACCGACAATTTAAGCCAATTCTAGGGCGAGAAAACACTCCCGACTCCCGACTCCCTACTCCCTACTCCCTATTTTCAGACTAGCCAGGTAAATACTCGTGCGGTATGCCAGATAAATGTAGCCATTTTCATTGCAGCTGCGGTTGTACAACTCTTCTAAACCCGTTCTCAATTGTTCCCATGCCTGCCCTTCTCGTGGGATGTACGAGACACTCATTGCACGACCAATCAATCCTTCTAGGTTTAATTCCTGTCGATAAGTAAAGGTATGGTAACTAACATCAGGAAAAAGCGGACTGGCTAGTAGTGGGTCTACTGAAGTCATACGCGACTCAGCTGCATGATTATTTGAGGCAATCTGAACTAAGTGAGTATAGTTTTGGGTAACTTCGTCATCGCGATCGCGATCGTTCCACACCAGCGCTAGCCGTCCAGTTGGCTTCAGAATGCGGTGAAACTCCAACAGGGTTGGTTCTGGGTTGAACCAATGAAAAGATTGAAAGCAAGTCACCAAGTTGACAGAGGCGTCAGGTAAATTAGTTGCTTCTGCTGTGCCGTCGCAAAGTTCTACTAAGGGATGAGGTGATGCTGCTTCTCTCATTGCTGCGTTTGGCTCGATCGCCATTACCCGCACCCCTTGCTGGGCCAACAGACGCGAGGAGATACCTGTACCTGCACCAATATCTGCTGCTACCAGTTGCGACGGGTTACCCAGTCCTTCCAGGATGGTTGCGATCGCTTCCTCCGGGTAGCTTGGTCTATACTTCGCATAATCCTCTGCTCGATCTGAGAATCGATTCAGCGGGTTCATTGCGTGCAGTGGCGTTGCTTCATCGTTAGTTTTGTTCACAAGCGTCACTTAACTATAAAATGAAAAATCTCTCTGAAAAGGGATAGATTATGATGATAATTCCTTTGGATACTTTTAAAAACATAAATCTTCAAATCCCAATAAAGTCTCTTTGAGGTACTTAACAATTTCTCTATAGTCTTTGCTCTGCTTAAAGACATTAAGACCTCTTAAAAGCAGCTCTTAATAAGTCTTTATTTAATCGTTTTTCTGGAAATGGTTAAATAAAAGGTTTACCAGGAGATTATAGTGATATTTACACCAGTGTCAATTACTTTGTGAAAAACTAATTTATGAATGTCATTAATAACTTATCAATAACAACGGCGGGAACAGTAGTTATTGCTTTGGGAATAATCGGTGAAGCCCAAGCTGCTACTTTAAGTTACTCTATCACCGACCTCGGCTCAACCAACTACGATAGCTTTGACTATCTTGGTAACTTAGCTGTCCGAGGTAAAACCTACAACGCGACAAGTTATGTTCAAGGTAGTTCTATCTTTTCCAATAACGGCACCCTACTAATAGACCTTAGCACTGTAGTTCCAGTTTCTTCTTATCCTTTTTCTTCGACAACAGCCGTTGCCATTAACAACTTTAACCAAGTGGCTGGAAATACAGGTTATGCTGAATCCTTTTTCTGGAGCGAACAAACTGGCGTGGTTATAATTAGCGCACCAGGTCTTGGAGGCTATTACGGAGCATATGACATCAATAATCTTGGTCAAGTGGTAGGGCGTAACGGATCGCCTAGTGCTGGCAGTACAGGTTATGTTTGGAGTCCCAATGGGCCAGCATTCAGCATCGGACTTTTACCGGATTTTGACCGTGGCTTAGGCGGTACTGTTGCTATTGGTATTAACGACAATGGTCAAGTTGTGGGCGCTGAAGGGAGCAGCAGTACTTTACAGTCTGTAGCAATCTTGTATGACCAAGGCACGTTATATAACCTTAATAGTTTAATTCCAGCTAATTCGGGTTGGATTCTAGAACAGGCACTTGACCAAATTAATGGGATTCAAGCCCCGTCCTAAAAGGACGAATTTATCCATGTTAACATAGATGCCGTAGAGTTGTCCCACGTCAAATGATTGTCTTAGAGTTCAAAGCAAAAGGGAAAACAACTCAATATTCAGCGATAGACGAGGCGATTAGAACCGCTCAATTCGTCCGCAACAAATGTATCCGATTCTGGATGGATAATCGTGGTGCAGGACAAAAACAGCTGTATCGCCATAATACTAAGCTGAGGGCTGAGTTTTCCTTTGTAAACGCTTTGAACTCTCATGCCTGCCAAGTCGCGGTGGAACGTGCCTATTCTGCAATCGCTCGGTTTTACGAGAATTGTAAAAAGGCGATTCCTGGAAAGAAAGGTTATCCACGGTTCAAGAAAAATTGTCGCTCAGTTGAGTACAAAACTTCGGGCTGGAAACTTTCAGAGGACAGACGTAAAATCAGCTTCATCGATAAGAAAGGCATTGGTAGGTTAAAACTCAAAGGAACGTGGGACTTACATTTCTATCAATTAGATCAGATAAAGCGAGTCAGGTTAGTACGTCGTGCTGATGGTTACTATGTTCAGTTTCTGGTCAGGAATGAGAACCAAGCAGTAGCTACTCAGCCGACTGGTAAAACTGTGGGATTGGATGTAGGACTTAAAGAGTTCTATACTGACAGTAACGGTCAAACTGAACCTAACCCGAAGTTTTATCGAACCAACGAGAAGCGGTTAAAGTTTAGGCAACGCCGTGTTTCTCGTAAAAAGAAAGGCTCTGCCAACCGGAGACGAGCAATTAATAGACTAGGGCGAGTACACCTCAAAATAAGTAGGCAGCGTGAAGAACATGCTCGCAAGTTGGCACGTTGCGTAATCCAATCTAGTGATTTGGTCGCCTACGAAGACTTGAGGATTAAAAACTTGGTAAAAAATCATTGTCTAGCTAAGTCTATTAATGATGCAGGTTGGTATCAGTTCAGAAAGTGGTTAGAGTACTTCGGAAAGAAGTTAGGCAAGATAACTGTTGCAGTTAACCCTGCCTACACTTCCCAAGAATGCTCTAGATGTCATACGGTGGTGAAAAAGTCTCTATCAACGAGAACTCACGTTTGCCGATGTGGACTTGTTCTAGACCGAGACTGGAATGCAGCACTTAACATTCTGAGCTTAGCTTTGAGTACCACAGGGCATGTGGGAACTTGGGTCTTAGACCCGAACGCTTCGGGAGATTCGACCTCTACTCTGATTGGAGCAATCGTGTCTGAGCAAGTTGGGTCTGTGAACGAAGAATCCCCGTCCTTCTAGGACGGGCGAGTGTCAAATTAATAATCAAGGGCAAATCGTAGGCACTGGTATTTTTAATGGAGAAGAGCGTACTTTCCTGGCAACGCCGAGTAGAGATACGACAGGTATACCAGAACCTTCTACCGTCTTAGGTACATTAGTCTTTGGTGCTGTAAGTGCAAGTTCATTACTGAAACGAAAACAGCACAACAAGCAATAAATTAAGCTCATGTCAAAAGGATGAAGGAGGAAGGATGAGGGGTGTAGTCAAGGATAGTTCGATCTATCAGTAACCTCTGTAGATCGTTTAGGACAAACCCGTTTATCCTACCTCATCCTTGATAGGTCAGTTGTATTTTTTACTTCAATTACTTGGAGGATTTATGAATGGAGTGATTTCATCCTTCATCCTTCCGTTGATGTTCTCGCTTTTTTCTGGTTCGCTGCCGCAATGTCTGGGCTAGTAATGCAGCTTCTCGTTCTGCTTGAAATAAATCTACAGGTTTTAAAAGCAGCAGGAATGAGCCATCTGATTTCGTTTCAACATGAGGGACAGAAACATTACAGTACTTGCAGATGCCTGCACTATTAGAAGATTTTTGGATTGCCTGGATTGCTCTCCAGTCTTGGTTGATTTCAGAAGCGATCGCTTTGAATTCTAACATTGCAGCTTTCAACTCCTGTGAAAGCTGATTGATGCGCTTGGCTTGACTCTCTAGGCGTCTCCATCCCTCACTAGTTCGTTGCCGTAGCACCTCCAGATGCGACTTGACAGGGAATGACACCAGAGATCTTTTTTGATTACTAACCTGTTTTGGCAGCTCTTTCACTGCTTTTGGCTCTCTTGCTCTCTTTTTAAAGATAGGATGCCGATTCAGCTGAATAGATTTTTCCTGCACTAATCGAATTCCTGCTTGCAGTTCTTTCATGTGGATTTTGAGGTGCTTACCTAACGACTTGCCCTTTAGATTAGTACATTTGTACCAAAAAGGCAACGGTGTTCAATAACCCCCATAGTATTTTTCGCGAGAGTAGAGGAATATAGGTGGCATCTCAGTATTTCAGGAGTTAAACGATGGCGCTTACCCCTTCAACCATGTTGCCCTTAGGGACGAAAGCCCCAGATTTTCAGTTGCCAGATGTTGTCTCCGGCAAAACTATTTCCCTAGATACCTTCGTAGGTAAGAAGGCATTACTGGTAATGTTTATCTGCCGCCACTGTCCCTTTGTGAAGCATGTGCAGGGAGAACTGGCACAGATTGGCAAAGATTATGCCAATACAGAGGTTGGTATCGTTGCCATTAGCACCAATGATGCGGCTAATTATCCGGACGATGCCCCCGACAAACTCAAAGAAATGGCTCAGCAGTTGGGCTTTACGTTTCCTTTTTGCTACGACGAGAGCCAAGAAGTTGCCAAAGCGTATACCGCTGCTTGCACGCCAGACTTCTTTCTCTTTGATAGTGAGGGTCAGTTAGTCTACCGAGGTCAATTGGATGACAGCCGTCCTAGTAATAATCAACCCGTCACGGGTAAGGATTTACGAGCTGCCCTTGATGCAGTGCTAGCTTCTCAAACGGTTAACTCTGACCAAAAGCCCAGTATTGGTTGCAATATTAAGTGGAAACCAGGGAATGCACCCACTTATTAGTTCACTTATCCACTGCTGAAGCGAGTGGGATGGGAGTGTTGTTAGTTGTTTGTTGTTGGTTGTTTGTGTTGTTGAACAAGTAACCAACAACAAATAACAGATTCTTTTTCTCAGGACTTACGCAAATTTCCTTTTAAACCGCTATTTGTAGGGGCGAACGGCCGTTCGCCCCTACTATATGTGGTGTCTATGCGTAAGTTCTTTTTCTCTAGCTCTTCACGCTTTTTTGTGTAGTTTTGTAAATTCACGCATAAGCTCCTGCACTTCGCCAGAAAGGTCAGTAGAGGACAAACTAAACTGCCTCATTCAAATTCAAAACACTTCACTTACTCTAAGTAGGAACTTATGAATTTCTTGAAACCAGTGGTCTCTGCTTCCATGTTGCTCACCACCTTACTGACCGGAAGTGCCATGTTTGCAAACAAAACTATGGCAACTGGCAATACTCCAGCTACCTGCCAATACTCAAGTTACAACATTGCAGAATCGCAGTATCAGTCAGTGTACAACAATTATGCAAACATCTCAGGTAACCGACCTCTCTGGGTTGATGGTTACGATGTGAAGGGCAAGACCTATTACAACGTCATTTTCAACAAGTGCTATACCAACTATCCCTGGGTTGCTAAGCACAAGTTGGATGCGACTCAGTACCAACAGACCTACAACCAGTACCAAGCTCAAGGATACCGACTCTATCAACTCGACAGCTACCTGTCTGGCGGCAAAATCTATTACTCCGTGATTTACGTCAAAGACTCTGGCCCTGCTTGGAAAGCGTACACCAACCAAACAGTTACCCAGTTTCAATCAACCTTTGATTCTCTGAAGAACCAGGGATACCGACCTGTTAACATTTCAGTTGTCAAGTATAACGGGACTGTGTACTACACCTCGCTCTACGATAAGAAATCTGTCGGTACTTGGTATGCCTATGGCGGTCTAACTGCTACCCAGTACAAGCAGTACAACGACCAGTACAAGGCGGCGGGTCTGCACCTAGCGTACTTGAACGGTTACAAAGATAGTCAGGGAACTAAGTTTGCAGCAATCTGGAACAAAGAACCCGTCACTGCTTGGTATTCTGCATACGGATTAAAGGCCACTCAATACAAGACCAAATACGACTCCTACACTGCATCTGGTTATTACACAAATCTAGTGACTGGATATGAGCAGAATGGCAAAGCTTACTTTGGTGCTCTATGGACAAAGTAGAAACGGTTGGAGGTTGGGGTAGTGGAGTGGAAATAACTACCCCCACCTAGAGGATTGCAGTATGAAATCAAATCCTTTTGATCAACTATAACAAAATAACTCAATTTCTTCAAGAAATAAGTTGTACAACTGGGTTTGAAATAATGTCTTCCCGCTCTAATTATTAGGGCGGGATTCCTCCTGTTTTGCTACAAACTTAGATGAACTATTTATTGTTTGACTCAAAGAATGATTATTGTTCTAAATTAGACAGGACTTAGGCACAGACACGACATAGGGTAGGGGCGTATAGCTATACGCCCCTACAGATGGTGGGTTCAAAGAGCAATTTTCGGAATTCCTATTAGATTTAAACTTATCTCTGCATAACATTCAGAATTGAGAAAGATAAGTAGGTAGTGGTGAATTTTAGGTCAAGTACAATGCTGAAAGCCTTTTGTATAACTGTAACTCTATCTACTGCTTTGATTCCCTTCCTAGCTGAAATTGTGGTGGCAAATCCCCTTCCTCAAGATACCAACAACTCAGTAGCTCCAAATGCACAGATGGCTTCGACGCTTTCCCAATCAAGCAACTCTCAAGACTTACTAATTCCAACAAATTTTAACCCTGACCAGCTAGTTTGCTATATGCAGACAGTAGACGGCAAGATTTTGAATCTCGCTAGTCTATGCAAACCACAACCTAAACAACAGCCTGTGCAATACAACTCAGTAGAAAAAAACTCTGATTCTCAAGCTTATATTTGTGACTCCACATGCAGACCCTTATAATCCGACCTAGCATCTATTCGGCTTGGCAGAAACTGAAAAATCGTGAGATTACCTGCGAAGAAGCTCTAGGGCTATTGGTTGATAAACAACTTCTCTCTGGTATATTACAGGCTGACTAACTTCGAGGAGAGCGATCGCGTTTCTCTCAAGGTCAGAGCAAGAAGGCAGGAAGCGATCGCGTTTTGCCTCAACCAATCTCATTAATCCAGCTTTGAATCGCACTAGAGAGATTAGGTTGATGGGGTAGAAAGCCTTTCAGGGGTTGCTCTATAGGTTGGCTAGTAATCAAACCGATGTAAAACCCTATGTCTGGATCGGCAAGACTGTAACAAAAGTTGAGCAGATGTTCATCGGGTTCGCAGCCATGCAGAATCAAAGCTAAGTTCGGCTTCTGTAATTTTTCTTGGATGCGGGGAATGTACTGCTGAAGTTGAGCCGCATCGCTGACTGTGGGAATCTCAAAATAACCTGCTTTGCGGTAAATTTTGGTGCAGAGTTTTTGTGCGATTATACTTTTGTTTGTTTCAAGTTTCAGTGTTTTAGTGTCGATGGCAATAGCATAAGTTTTGTCAGTAGTTTTAATTTGAGAGGGAATATCAGTGAGTTGGTTTTCTAAAGATTGAACTATACAAGATTGACTATGCCAAGCTCTATAAAAGTCTGGGTAAGGTATGGTTTGAGCGCAGCGCCAGAGAACATCGTCACATCTTAGATAGAGATCACAATCCTTTTCGTAAAACGGAGTAACTAAGCAGTCTTTTAAGGCTGAGATAGCTGATACTGAAGGGTGCCGTTGGAGGATTTGCCCCAAGCTCTCAGATGCTTGAATTTGGACATCCTCATCGGAACTGTTGCAAATCCGATCAATTAGCACCTCTATTGCTTGTGTGTAGCTCGTTTCTGCGTGACGCAAGCTTTGAACTGCAACCGATTGAATGACCCAATCCTGGCTGTTGCGACTCAGGTCTATCAGTACCGCAAGCGCTTTTGAGTCGCCTTTGCCAATTCGTCCCAAGCTCCTAACAGCTTGCCGAAAAATTACCTCATTAGGAGTGGTGTGAATCAGGTCAATCAGCGCCTTGATTGCTTCTGAGTTTCCAGGGATGATATACCCTAATGTCTCAACCAATTTGATGCCCTTGAACTTATCTGTCTCGTTATTAGGACTGGATCGTACTTTTTTAACTAGCCACTCAATCACGTCAGGATTGTTTAAGTCGATTTGCTCTGATTTCACGACTTCTGAAAATACGTTAGGTTCAGCATCGACAACCTCGATTGCCTCAGGATGGCCTGGAGCAATTCTCCATAAATCATCGGATGCTCGAAAACAGATGAACTCGTCAGCACTGTTGTGGATTAGGTTAAGCAGCGTCAATATTACTTTTGGATTGCCTGGGTCTATTTTTTCTAAGCTTTCAGCTGCTTTAATAATAATTTGTTCATCATGACTCTTATCTATCAGGTCAATCAGCGTCACCCTTACTTCTGGGTTGCCCGTGCCAATGTCTTCCAAGCACTCAATTACTTGATGAAGAACCCTTTCAGGGAGAGGAGTCTGACTTAGTTCAATTAGAACAGGGATTACTCGATAGTGGTCAGTCTCTAGCAATGTTGTCTTGGCGACATCTGCAACCTGAAAGGAAACTTCATATTGCATTGCCTGATATTTGAAATCGAACTGCCCAAAACTCCACTTAACCACCTGCTTGACAATCTTATCAACCAAGCTACATTCTGCAAATTCTGAAATCCCAGCTGCTGCTAGAAAATATGCTCTATACTCATAAAATTTTTCGTTTTCATATCCATATCCTCCATCAAACTCAACCAATACCTCGATAAACGCCTCTTTTTGAGCTTTTAGTACATCCTCTCGTCCAAGCCAAAGCAAAATCACTTCTTTCCATTGCTGCTCAAAAACACGATACACGCAGTCTTGATTGTTGTACTTCAGGAATGGATTAGGATTTTTGTTATTGTGGTTTAGGAAAAAGTGCCAATCATCAATCACACAAGCTGCGAAATATTCCTGAAACGTGGGATGAAAGAAGGCGTATACAGGTTTACCTGTTTCTGCATCATTGTAGACATGAACCAGCCAGTTTAGCTTTTCAGTTGCTAACTCAAATAGGTCTTCTCCCATGACATTGAGAGCAAAATCTCTTCGTATCCTAAATCGTGATTCTTCTTGATCAATTGCCTCCCTTGCTAACCGTCCTAGTGCAACGTTTAACTCTTCTCTCTCTGTCAAAGTTGTGGAATATGCTTCTTTTTTCCACTCATAGAAAGCTTCTGTAAATTGGTTGTAAAGCAAGGCTTTAGTTTTCGGCAAATTTCCTTGGCAAGAATACCAGCTTTGACACAGTAACGACAATCGCAGTGGGTTTTTGACTAAATCCCGGATGCGCTGATGTCTATCTTCGTCTAGCTTTTTCCGTAACGGTTCCCCTAAATCTGGTTTGTCAGTTTTGGAGAACCACTCGCAGATAAACTGTCTTACCTGATCGGGTTTATTACCATCCCCATAGCTAAACTCCAAGGTGCGATAAGTATCAAAACCCTGTAGAGCGTTAACACTGGCATCCCAGACATTGACGCGACAAGTCAGCACTACTCTTGCATCGGCAACCCACCCTGTAAGTTCTTCCCTGATTTTGGCTAAAGCTTCGACAGGTGATGGTACTGGCATCTCATCCACCCCATCTAACAACAGCAAAACTTGACCACTTTTAAACAGTTCTTCCAACGCTTTCTGGTGTTGTGTGACATCTGAAGTTTTCAGCGCGTCTTTTAGCCACTTCTGTTGGAGGTATTCTGCTAAGCTTTTCTCTCCCAAGCTTCCCAGAGAAATCCAAATGGGGAAACCTGGGGTTTTTGGAGAAAATGCGATCGCCTCCAGCAGAGTAGTTTTTCCTGCTCCCGGTTCGCCAATAATGGCAATGCGTTTTCCTTGGCTCTTTTTGCTTTGTCCCTGCTTAATGACTTGCTCTAAAAAATCATCATGCTCATATGTCTTGATAATTTCTTCCTTGCTTAACTGGAAAAAGCCTGAACCTTGCTCTGGTGGCAAGGAGAAATCACTGCTGCGTCTAGACTGATGTTTACGCTCAACTAATCCCAGGCGTACATAAAAATTTGATTCATTACCCAACCCAGTAATTTGTTGCCTCAGTCTATGGCTTTGTCTCTGCTCCTCTAAGATGTTGCGGCAGACTTCTTGCCAATTAGAATTACTCTGACTTACCAGAGCTTTATTTGTAACTTCTCTAATCTCCTCCCAAGAGAGTCCTAAAACTTGGCAGTATGCCTTAAAAACTTCAGTATCAATACTTCTCTGGCGATACAGAAATGCTCTCCAAGTACCTTCTGATACGCCATTAGCAAAAGGCGGGTTCTCCACTTCCCAGTTGCGATGTGGCTCCAGAATGTTGCTAGCTTCCACAAGCCATCTAGGGTCATCTACAATCCATCCCTGATCATTTCTAGCTTGTTGAATTCTTTTCTTACCCTGTTCAGAAGCTCTGAGAGTCGCCATTAGGATACTTAAATGTGTTGTTTGTCAAGATCGACTTCTGATCGATCATAACTAGATCATGCGAAACATAGATAAATCAAGCACTGTGGAAATATGAAAAGTCCAATAGGAACGTAAAAAATCAAATGAACAACCCTAGCCTCTACAAAATGACGCTCAAGCAACCCAGAAAAGTTGAGTGGCAGAATTTATCTTTCAGCTCAGTCTCTGAAGTAAAAATCGCCCAAGCACTAGACCGATTTGGTATTTTGTTCTTCCCCAATTGCCGGGGTCGTCTCAGTACAACAGAGGGGCGTCGAAATCGTGAATGCGATTTTCTAGTTTGCTACGAAGGCATTTGGGGAATTTTAGAAGTTGATGGAGAACCATTTCACCCAGCCTCCCGCGCCGCAGAAGACCACAAACGAGATGGCTTTTTTCTAGATCATGGAGTTTCGGTTCATCGCTTCGACTCCAATGAATGTTTTAATTATCCAGATGACGTTGTACGGCGATTTTTGCAGAGATTGAAGCGCTTGCACAGTAGTTGATTTAGTTATTAAGTGAGTGATCGCACTTCCTGTAAGAGATGCGATCGCCCTTGCTATCGTAAGTTAAAGGGCTTACACCTTAGAGAAACCCAAATTGATGCCGCCGTTTCAAGGGAGTAGACACACATGGACTTTTACACAGTAGTTTTGAGACAAAGCGCCAGCTACTGGGTGGCGTTGTGCTTGGAGAACGGATTAGTAGGTCAAGGAAATACGCAAGATAATGCGAGCGCCAAGCTCAAAGAGGCGATTGAATCGTTCCAAGATGTTTATGAATCAGAAGAGGATATCTACAATGCCCCGATTCCTGTCAAAGACAGGACTTACGCAACTTTCCTGTTGAACCGCAATTTGTAGGGGTGAACGGCCGTTCACCCCTACTATATGTGGTGTCCATGCCTAAGTCCTGTTTGAGTGCAGCCTGCTTTTGTAAATTTGTAGTGTGAGCATCTTGCTCACGTACACCTACCAGTGAGCATGTACACCTACCAGTGAACATGTACATCTACAACTGAACCCTTCGGCTCACACTACCAGATATTTTTGCCTCCATTGGGATGCACCCGCTAGCAGCTTGCTCAACTTAACGGTACACAAACGCGATCGCTCTCCATCACTCATCACAAAGCCACAGGTTCCTGACCCGAAACCACAGGCGCTGTAGTATTCAACTTCAACTCTGGATGGTCGCCTTCCACCTGCTGCACATTCCACTCATTTTTAAATAGCAGCACTGGTCGTCCCCAGTTGTCTTTCACCGTTACAGTATTGAATAAACGCCCAACCTTTTTAAGTGCCTCCCAGCCACCTGCCACCCAACGGGCAACACTATAAGGTAACAACTCCAAGCGAGTTTCAACGCCGTACTCATTCTGCAACCGGAACTGCACCACCTCAAATTGCAGCTGTCCAACTGCTGCAAGAATTGGGTCACGCTTTGCCTCATCTACTGAGTACATGATTTGCACTGCCCCTTCTTCTTGCAACTCGGTAACCCCCTTGTGGAATTGCTTGAACTTTGAAGGATTAGGATTTCTCAAATAGGAAAACAGTTCTGGTGAGAAGCAGGGAATTCCTTCGTACTCTATTTTCTTGCCGTTGTAGATCGTGTCACCGATCGCAAAAACACCCGGATTATTCAGACCAATCACATCACCTGGATAGGCAATATCAATCGATTCTCGGTCTTGGGCAAATAGTTTCTGAGGTCTTGACAAACGCACTATTTTACCAGTCCTGGCATGATTTACCGTCATGTCTTTTTCAAACTTGCCTGTGCAGACACGAATAAACGCCACCCTGTCTCGGTGCTTCGGGTCCATATTGGCTTGCAGCTTGAAGACAAAACCGCTGAATTCTGGGTAAGTCGGGGGAATTTCACCCAATGTGGAATTCCGGGCTTCTGGTTTGAGAGCATAATCTAGAAAAGCATCTAAGAACAGCTGAACACCGAAGTTAGTCATCGCACTACCAAAGAATACTGGCGTCATTTTGCCTTGATGGACGACATCTAAATCCAGTTCAGAACCAACTCCTTCGATGAGTTCTAACTCTTCTTTAAGCTGGTAGAAAAGGTCTTTCTCTAACAGTTGTTCAATCCTAGGGTCACCCAAATCTACTACCGTATCTTTTGCTTCACGCGCCCCGTGGGCACTGCGTTCAAATAGGTGTATCTGCTGATGGCGTCGGTCAAAGACACCCTTAAAGCGATCGCCCATGCCAATTGGCCAGTTTACCGCATAAGTCTGCAACCCTAGTTCCTGCTCAATCTCATCCAACAGTTCCAACGGTTCGCGCCCTGGACGGTCAAGCTTGTTCACAAAGGTAAAGATGGGCAGACCTCGCATCCGACAGACTTCAAATAACTTCCGCGTTTGCGGTTCCAAACCCTTTGCCGCATCAATCAGCATCACCGCGTTATCTGCTGCGGCGAGAGTACGATAAGTATCTTCACTGAAGTCTTGGTGACCTGGGGTATCCAGTAAATTAATTTGACAAGCCTGATATTCAAACTGCAACACCGTCGAGGTAATCGAAATTCCCCGTTGTTGCTCCATTTCCATCCAGTCAGAGGTAGCCTTGCGCTGTGCCCTACGTGCCTTCACTGCGCCTGCTTCGTGAATCGCGCCTCCATATAGCAATAGTTTTTCGGTCAGTGTTGTCTTGCCCGCGTCGGGGTGGGAAATAATTGCAAAGTTGCGACGGCGTTCAACAGCGGCTTGCAGTTCTACCTGAATTTCAGTGGTCATCCAACAAGTTTAAATAGAGGTCTTTCAGTAAACATTATAGAAGTCGAGATTAGCCTTGAGTGCGTTACCAGTCATCCAGCCGCCTTGCTCTCTAGGAACTCATTTAAGACAACTACTCAATTTTGCAGACAACAAAATTAATATTTCAATCTGTCAACTATGTTATTAAAAACCTATGAATTTTTTATAATAAACTATTCATACTTCTGTAATATCACCGAAAAATCTCAGTTTTGTGCCAAAGGCTTTTACACTTTGAGGGTGCCACACAAGAATGTTGATGCCAGGATTGAGAAACACCTGGTATACAGGTTGCTAATCAGATTTCATCAGAGTGATCCTTTTTGCATTGCAAGGCTCAATCGTCCTATGATGCTTGGTAGCAAGGAGACTTAATGCAATTATTTTTAGAAAATTTTTTGGCTTCCGCACTATCGATATTAGAAACAGAAATTATCGAGTGCCAGCAACTAGAGGAAGCTCTATGCTAAGTACTATCCCCAGCCTGCCGCTGAGATTCAATCAGCAATTGAGGAAGTCGATTTTGATT
>DALYIW010000158.1:17504-19218 GCA_031970155.1 Coleofasciculaceae cyanobacterium CTOTU46601
AATCCAACAAAAAGAGATGCACCTAGAACAAGCACAACAAGAACTCCAACGTGCCGAAGCTAAACTGATTCAAAGTGAAAAATTATCTAGCTTAAAAGAACAAATCACTGGTGTCTTTCAGGAAATCAATAACCCTGTCAGCTTCATCCACGGCAATCTAGACTTTGCCAGGACGCACGCCCAAGACTTGCTGCACATTATGCACCTCTATGCCAAGCACTATCCCCAGCCTGCCTCTGAGATTCAATCGGCAATTGAGGAAATCGATTTTGATTTCGTGATCGAAGATTTGCCAAAAATCCTCTCAACAATGCAGATGGCGACTGAGCACCTCCACGAGATTATTTTATCCTCAAGGAACGTCTTGGGATTAAATAAACCGGAGATGATAGTAGTCGATCTCCATGAAAATATTGAGAGGACACTGATGATCTTCCATCAGGAACTGACCAAACATCACCGACATGACAAACTGGCTGGATGGTCGAAAGCTCCTGATATAAAAATCATTAAAGAGTACGGGGAGTTGCCACTGGTGGAGTGTTATGCTGGACTGCTCGCCCAAGTGTTTATGTATCTTTTAAGGTTTGCGATCGATGCCGTGAAAGAGAGAGTGAGCAGTGAAATGTCACAGCAAACAATCAATCCTTCGGAAATAGCCACTCACTACTCGCCTACCATCACCATCCGCACCAGTGTCTCAGTTGACCAAACCCGTGCTCTGATTCAAATAGCAGATAACGGTTCTGGCATGACAGAGGAGAGCCAACGTTGGCTATTTGACCCTTCCTCAATGGCTAAACTGGGATGCATACCAGATATAAGGCAGTCCTTGTATCTCAGCCATCAAATTATTGTGGAGCAGCACGGGGGTCAGCTCAAGTGTGTTTCGGCACTGGGAAAAGGAACCGAATTTACTATTGAAATTCCCATTCGACAATCACATCAGCAATCCTCCTGAGTTCAAGACGCGAGAAGTCTCAAAGAGACAGGATGAATCGAATTGCAGCTTTTTATCTTAACCAATCGGTGCTGATGACGGATTGCCTCCTTCAGCTGGGACGGGATTTACGACCTGTCTTTATTCAGGTAGATGCTAAAGTCGTCAATATAAGGCAAGTTAGACTTGATGAAATTAGGGAAGTAGGTTTTATGGAGTACGGTCAAAATAAATCCCTGGAATACGATCCGGACAAAAGAAAGCTTTTATCAGCGCTATCTCATGGCTCAATTTTTATTAGCGCTTTGTTTGTTTCCATGGGAATTCCACTGGCAATATTGTTAGTATCCGATGACCCAGTGGTCAAGGAAAATGCTAAGGAAGCTCTCAATTTTCACTTTAATGTTTGGCTTTATGGCGTAATCTTTGGAGCGTTGGCATTTATTCTCATTGGTATACCTTTCGTAGTGCTATTGGGTCTTCTAAGCTGGGTGCTGCCAATTCTAGCGATTGTCCAAATTTTCAGCGATCCAAATCAGTCTTACCGTTACCCATTTATTTTTAGATTGCTGTAAGTTCACTTCCTCGACGAGTGTTGACCTTTTTCCAATCATCAACCTGAGTGTTGCTCAACAAAAGCAGCAGTAATTATCGCCTTGATCTATTGGATTGAGGCGTTTTGCATAACTGACCAAAAAAGAACGAAAGATGAAAATCCTTGGTCTTAATAGTCTCAAACCCATAAATTCATTTATGGGGTACTCATCCCTCATC
>DALYIW010000159.1:0-19082 GCA_031970155.1 Coleofasciculaceae cyanobacterium CTOTU46601
GGGAGTCGGGAGTCGGGAGTCGGGAGTCGGGAGTCGGGAAGACAATCGTTACGGATCAGAAGCGATCGCTAGTTAATAGGAGTGCGATCGCCTCCACCCCACCGCAGCAGCGTTTCAATCTCATAAAACTTTGAATACAGGACTTACGCAGAACCTCTACATGTAAGGTGGGCACTGCCCACACTACTACTAGCAGTAGCGTTTAAATCAGCAATTTGCGTAAGTCCTAGAATAATACTTAAAACCTTCCTGGAAAAGAAAATACTTTAATTGTTGATGATAGTCCCAAAAATTTGCACCTTCTAATAAATCCAGGACTTACGCATTGACACCACATCTAGTAGGGGTGAACGGCCGTTCACCCCTACAAATGGCGGTTCGTAATGAGAAATTTGGGTAAGTCCTGAAATCGTTCAAGCACAAGAGGTTTTGGCTTATGTCGAAAATCAAATTACGCTGTAGTCATTTCTGTAACCAGCTTATAGAGCAAAATGCACGACTTACCAAGGAACTCGAAGAGCGCCAGAGAGTAGAAGAAGAACTACAAGCAAGTCAGCGCTTGCTCTCGGCAATCATTGAAACGCATCCCGATGTTTTGTATATCTATGACCTAATTGAAAAACGAGCTTTCCACTATAGCCGCGAACTCTACACCAGTATTGGCTACACACCAGAAGAACTTATTGAGATGGGAGCAGAAATACTACCCAAACTCATGCACCCTGATGATTTGGCGAAATTTCCAGATTATCTCAAACAATTTGATACAGCTAAAGAGGGTGAAGTCTTTGAATTTGAGTACCGAATGAAACATAAAAACGGTGAATACCGTTGGTTTTGTAGTCGGGATACTTTGTTTGCCAGGGATAAGGACGCAAAGCCCCAGCAGATTTTAGGCGCAGCGACTGACATTACAGAGCGCAAGCAGGTTGAAGAAAAATTAAGGAAAAGTGAAGAAAGTTTTAGAGCTTTAGTGGAAAATTCTCCTGATATTATTGGTCGGTTCGACCACCAACTACGCCACCTATACGTTAACCCAGCAGTAGAGCTAGCAACAGGAATACCTCCAGAAGCATTTCTTGGCAAAACGCATCAAGATTTGGGAATGCCAGAAGAGATAGCTACCATTTTTCAAGACGCTGTGCAATCCGTATTTACTACTGGACAAGAACGCTTAATTGAATTTGGCTTTCCTACACCAAACGGTATTCAATATTATCAATCTCGTATTGTCCCGGAGTTTAACTGTGATGGGACAATTGGGTCTGTGTTAAAGATAGCTCGTAACATCACTGAACCTAAGCAAGCAGAAGCAGCACTACGAGAAAGCGAACAACGATTTCGCTCTATCTTTGAGCAAGCGGCTGTTGGCATAGCCATTGCATTGCCGGATGGTCGATTGTCTCAAGTTAACCAAAAGTTTACCGATATTATTGGCTATACCTCTTTAGAAATACAGGTACTAAACTTTCAAGATATTACCCATCCAGATGACCTTACTGTTGAGTTGGAATATATACGTCAGTGCTTAGCAGGTGAGAGTTCAACTTACTCTATGGAGAAGCGTTACATCCGAAAAGATGGCTCGATTGTCTGGGTAAATTTGACTAGCTCACGCGTATTTTCTGGAGCAGGTGAACCTCAGTATGCGATCGCAGTAGTTGAAGATATTAGCGATCGCAAACTCGCCGAGCAAAAATTACGAGAAACAACCTTCTTGTATCAGCGGATTCTTGATGCTATTCCTGACTTGATTTTATGTAAAGCTTCCGAATCAAAAATTATTTATGCCAACAAGGCATTTCGTGATTACTACGGGATGACAATGGAGCAATTGCAAGGCATCATTGATGCTCCTAGAGTGAACCCTGAGTATACGCAACAGTACGTGAAAGACGATGCTTATGTATTTAACACTGGGGAAACTCTGAGTATAGAAGAACCTGTCGTTCGCTACGATCGCATTGAACGCTTGTTCAGCACGGTTAAGAGTGCCATCAGAGATACAAATGGACAGGTTGTCCAAACTGTAGGCGTATCTCGTGACATTACTGAGCAAAAGCTTGCGGAGGAATCGCTGCGGGCAAGCGAACGTCGCTACTCCACTTTGGCAAGAATATCTCCTGTTGGTATATTCCGCACTGACACTAAGGGACAATACCTCTACGTCAACGAACGATGGTGTGAGATTGCTGGGTTAACGCCATCGGAAGTACTAACACAGAATTGGTCTCCTGCAATCCATCCGGCTGATCGGGAGTGGATTATAGCACAATGGTACCAAATGGCAACAGAAAACCAGCGGTCTTCTCACGAGTATCAGGTGCGACGTTCCGATGGTGTAACGACTTGGGTGCTTGGTCAAGTAGCAGCCGAAACTGAAGATAATGGTGAAGTGACAGGTTTTGTTGGCACAATCACTGATATTACCAAACTTAAGCAGACCGAACAGCAACTACAGAAGTTAAATAAAGAGTTGGTAAAATCCAACAGAGAACTGGCTCAATTTGCCGATGTAGTCTCTCAGAATTTACAACAACTCCTGCGGAACTTAAATTCATTCACACAGTTGTTAGCTCAGAAATTCCATGGCTATTGCCTCGATACTGAGGCTTATCAATACCTTGATTTGATTGTGAATGCAGCTACTCTTGGACAGCAGCAGATTCATGACTTGCTAGTTTATTACCGAGTAGGAACAAGCCGCCGAGAATTTGAACCCACAGGCTGCAATTCTGTACTAAGGCTTGTATTGACTAATTTGCAATCTGCTCTGGCTTCTAGTGGTGCGATCGTTACCTACGATTCCTTACCCACAGTAATGGCTGATGGAGTGCAACTGATACAGCTTTTCCAAAATTTGATTAACAATGCGCTTAAGTTTCGCCGCCCAGAAGTTCCACCTAAAATACACATCTCGGTAGAGCATCAAGACAACGAATGGCTTTTTGGAGTTCATGACAATGGCATTGGCATCAAACGCCAAGACTATAAGCGCATCTTTCAGATTTTCCAGCTGCTGCACAGCGAACACAAGTATAGTGGAACTGGTGCTGGTTTGGCCATCTGTAAGAAGATTGTCGAGCGTCACGGAGGGGAAATCTGGGTAGAATCTCGCGTCGGAATTGGAGCAACGTTTTACTTCACTATTCCAGAAATGCAGTAACAAGAACCGCTTCTAGAAATCTACTTACATCTTTAAGATTCAATGACTTTGGAAAAACCATCAGGAGCACAACTTTCTCCATTGCTAACTAGATTTCGCTATGCCCTTAATAATGACTTAGCCTTACTTTGGGGAATTGTTTTGATTGCTTGGGTGCTGACGATTCTAGCAGCAACCACGGGACAGGAACACTGGCTGCATCACAATCCTCTGAATAAACATCATTATTTACCCATAGCACTAAGGCTACTACTGTTTCTAGCAGCTTGGCAGGTGATGACAGCAGCAATGATGTTGCCCAGTACTTTACCGATGGTGCGTCTATTTGCTAAAGCCAGTCGCGAACAGCCCCATCCTAAGTTACTCTTGCTAATATTTCTGGGAGCCTATGCCACAGTTTGGACAGGGTTTGCCTTGATTGCCTTTATCGGAGATATCGGATTACATCAGCTAGTAAATCACTGGCATTGGTTGTACCATCATCCTTGGATAATCGCAGGTTCAAGCCTCGTAATAGCTGGTGGATTTCAGTTTAGTTCACTCAAGGAGCAGTGTTTAAACGCCTGTCGCCATCCCTTGAGTTTTCTCACGCACCACTATCAACGTGGTTTACCAGCCGCATGGAGTTTAGGGGTTCGCCATGGTTTATACTGCCTTGGTTGTTGTTGGGCACTGATGCTGGTAATGTTTGCCGTGGGAGTGGGGCATTTTACCTGGATGATTGTACTAACAGCAGTGATGACATTAGAACGAACTTGGAAACAGGGGCGTGAGCTTGTTCCTATCGTTGGTATTGCTTTTCTAGTGTGGGGTGTAGTGGTGCTACTTAACCCCAGTTGGTTATCAAACTTTTCAAAGTTTTGAGTTTTGAATTAACCCCTTCAGGACTTACGTAAATTTCTCATTACGAACCGCCATTTGTAGGGGCTTGTCGGCCGGAAAGCCCCTACTATCTGTGGTGTTCATGCGTAAGTCATGCCCTTAATAAATTAACCCTATTAAAATAAGGAATATCTAATTCTTCGACATCCCAACGAGGTCAGTGAGCCTTGCCGAACTGATGCACTATAAGCAGCTTGGCTTCATGCTAATCGCTCTTGAAGTAACTCCAGACTTACCTGGAAGAGGTCAAGCTGTTTTGTGCTGTTTGTACTGCCTGCTTCTGGTGCGCGATCGCTAACTCTAATCTGCGCCAAAGGCTCTACCTGCCGCAAAGAACCATTAAGTTCCGCAGCCTTTTCGCGATCAGATAGTTCAGTATTTAGACGACTGCTAACAGGTTTATCTAAAATTTCTTCCCAAAAACCATGAGCATTGTTGTTAAACAACTTTGCTGCATTGAGTTTTTCTGCCAATCTGTTGCCATTAACTTGCAATTGTTGACGGTTAGGAAAATTTGTCATACTAACCCCTGCTTTTTCCAGCTCTGATAAAACACTATTCAACGCCCCAGCCAGGAATTCCGCACAAAAATCAAGAAAGTACTCCTGAAGATGTATTTCTGAATGCTTTGATGAAAGTGTTGTTCTGCCAAAAGGTCTATGGCTCTTAACATCGTGAAACAAACGTTACAGAACTTACGCATTAACACCACACCTAGTAGGGGCGAACGGCCGGAAAGCCCCTACAAATGGCGGTTCGTAATGAGAAATTTGCCTAAGTTCTGGTTAAAAAAATTCCTCAAGTATCTCAGTGTAGGGAGCTTAACCACCCTTTTGACTTTATGGATAGGATTAGGAGACTACCACAAGGTAGCAGGAATAGCTAAGGTTGATGCTGCTACCTCCGATGTGCCCGTTGTTCAGTCCTCAGCTCAAAATGCGTCTCAGTTAGTGCAAGAGGGTTTACAACGTTATCAGTCTGGTCAATTTACAGCGGCAGTAACCCTCTGGCAGCAGGCAGCAGAGGCATTTGCAGTTAAAGGCGATAATCCTAATGGGAGTTCTTCAGATCGTCTCAATCGAGCCATGGTACTCAGCAATCTTGCTCTGGCCTATTATCAATTAGGAGAATGGTCCCAAGCGAATCGAGCGATCGCCACCAGTTTGCAACTCCTCCAAACCGAAAGTAGTACCAGCGATCGCCTAAAAATTCTAGCTCAAGCCCTGAACACCCAAGGAAGACTGCAACTGGCTCAGGGACAAACAGAACAGGCACTCGCTACCTGGGAAAAAGCTACCAAAGTTTATCAGCAAGTTGGGGATAAAACTGGGGTTGCCCGCAGCTTAATCAACCAAGCTCAAGCGTTGAGAGTATTAGGCTTCTATCAACGAATCAAGCATACCTTAGAGCAGGCAAACCAAGTCCTTCAAGACCAGCCCGACTCTGCTATTAAAGCCGCTGGGTTGCTCAGCTTCGGCGATGCTCTACGCTTAGTAGGCGATTTGAAACAATCTCAGGAGAAGTTGCAGCAAAGTTTAGCCATTGCCCAACAGTTGCAATCTTCCCCAGCCATCACTGCTTCATGGCTCAGTTTAGGTAATACTGCTTACGCTCAGCAGCAATTTGACGAAGCCCTCAAGTATTATGAACAGGCGATCGCGACTTCTGGTTCACCCACCACAACGCTACAAGCTCAATTAAATCAACTGCGTGTATTCATAGAAACCAAAAAATGGACAGAAGCTCAAGCACTAGGAACGAAAATCCAGCCCCAATTGGCTAGCCTACCTGTCAGTCGTACAGCCATCTACGCTCAGATTAACTTTACCCAAAGTCTGATGAAGTTGTGGAGTCAAAAGTCGAGAGTCGGCACTCAAGAAGCGCCTACACCTCTAACTGCTGCCCAAATGCTGAAAACAGCTCAAAGGCAAGCTAAAGAATTGGGAGACCAACGAGCCGAATCTTACACTATTGGGTATCTCGGTCAGATTTATGAACAGACTCAGCAATGGTCTGAAGCTCAGGCACTAACAGAGAAAGCATTGCTCTTAGCTCAATCTAGCAACGCACCTGATATTGCTTACCTGTGGCAGTGGCAATTAGGACGGTTGCTCAAAGTGCAGGCAGACACGGGAAAGGGGAACAGTTCTTCATACACTAGTGCCGTTGCCGCTTACAAAGAAGCGATTAACACCCTGAGTTCTCTACGAAATGACCTGGTTGCTACGAATCTTGATTTGCAATTTTCTTTTCGAGAGAGTGTAGAACCCGTCTATCGCCAGCTAGTCGGGCTGCTGCTGCAACCCTCCCAGCCTCTCCCTAACCAAGGAGGAGTAAGCCAGGAAAACATTCAACTAGCCCGTCAGGTGATTGAATCGCTCCAGTTAGCAGAATTAGATAACTTCTTTCGAGAGGCCTGTTTAACAGCTCAACCTGAACAGATTGACCGAGTTGACCCGAAAGCCGCCGTGATTTATCCAATTATTTTGCCTGACCGATTAGAAGTGGTTCTCTCTGTGCCCAACCAACCTCTACGCCACTATGCCACCTCCATATCCTCCAGTGACTTAGAAAGTATTCTAAGCAAGATGCGGCGCTCTCTCAGACGTACTTCCCTTGAGCAGGAGCGTCTGCCGGTTTTCCAAAAAGTTTACGATTGGCTAGTTAGGCCAGCTGAATCCGAGCTATCGGCAAATGGTATCAAAACTTTGGTATTTGCTTTAGATGGTTCCCTAAAGAATCTACCAATGGCTGCGCTTCACGATGGTCAGCAGTATCTGGTAGAAAAGTACAGCATCGCCCTCACCCCAAGTCTACAGCTACTCCAACCTCGACCCTTGGCTCGCCAACAGATTCAGTTACTAGTTGGTGGCCTGAGTCAGGCAAGGCAAAACTTTTTACCGTTACCCGGTGTAGAGATTGAACTGAAGGAGATTAAGGACAAAATTCCTGCGGCTCAGGTGCTTCTCAATCAGCAGTTTACCAGCACAACTCTCCAAAACCAGATGAAGGCAGCTCCCTTCCCTGTGGTGCATCTAGCAACTCATGGTCAGTTTAGCTCTGATGCTGAAAATACATTTATTCTTGCCTGGGATAAACGTATTAATGTTAAAGAGTTAGGTGGATTACTTCAGGCACAAGAACGAAACGATCGCAAACCCATTGAACTACTGGTACTCAGCGCTTGCCAAACTGCGGCGGGCGACAACCGGGCGGCTTTGGGATTGGCTGGTGTCGCGGTGCGATCGGGGGCACGTAGTACCCTGGCGACTTTGTGGTCTGTAGATGACCAATCTACCTCATCATTTATGGTTGAGTTTTACCAAACCCTAACCCATTCGCAGGTTACCAAAGCTGAAGCTCTGCAACACGCTCAACTGGTGTTACTCAAGCAGCCGGAATTCAAACATCCCTATTACTGGGCACCCTTTGTACTCATAGGCAATTGGCTTTAACCGCCAGAAGTTAACAATTCTTCTGATTAACTCGAACAACTAATTAGATTAATATCTGTACTAAAGTCTGGAATGATTGCTATGTCTCTTGAGTACATCTTAATGTAGCTAATTTGCCTGAAATGAGAATTAGATAAATTTGAGCTTCTACTAAACTGCTGTTAAATATTTTTTCACCCAACTGTTATTAGGAGATAGCTAGATTATGGTTTGGACAAAACATCCTCGGCATTTTATGGTATTGACAACATTTATATTGTTAGAATTTGTCACTACTCTTGGCTTCTTAACAACAGCACAAACACAGGCTAAAACCTCAAACCAAATACTTGGCGATCGCCAGCTTAAAGGGGCGACGTTTGAACCTCGTAAAGATCAACCTGCACCGACATTAACAGTAGGCGGGGGAAGGCGCAACAACAACAAATGCCCGCAGGATAGACCCGCTTCAGAACCACTGACTAAAACCAACCTTCTCAACCAACGTCTGACCCCTATATTGCCATCACCTTTGACTAGCCTACAGTTAACAGTATCAGCACATCCAACTTTTCTGGTTTATATCCCTCAAACCAATGCAAAATCAGTGGAATTTACTTTAGTAACTCAGGATAAAGATAATAGTGAGAAGGGAATTTACCAAACGACTTTAGCCTTAACAAGTACTCCGAGCATTATCAGCATAAGTTTGCCGGCTACTGCGCCTATGTTAGAGATTGGTAAGGACTACAAGTGGATAGTTGTCATGGCTTGTCAGACTGGGGAACCCACGCCTGAAGATCCATTTGTGGAAGGATTAGTCCGACGAATTCAACCTGATTCTTCTTTGAGTCAATTAGATCGGGCAAAACCCCTAGATCGGGTGGCTTTGTATGCTAAGTCTGGAAGCTGGTACGATGCAGTAGCAACTCTAGCTGCACTCCGAAAAGACCAACCCAATAACTCAGAAGTGGCATCTGCTTGGAAAGACTTGTTGCAGGGGGTTGGGCTAGATGCGATCGCCAATGCACCTTTGAAGAATTAGTGAGATGCGATCGCCTAAATGAGAAGGGCGTTGAAGGGTGGGGAAATGCGATCGCGCCCCACCTAACCCTTTAATCTTCTTGTTTTTCTTTTCCAGAAATGCAGGGCATCTCCTAGTTAGCATTACACCCAACCCCAAGAAAAACCCCCATGAAACCAGTTACCCGCCACCTTGGGTTTGTTAGCAGCATTGCCATCGGCTGTTTAGCAACCCTGGGTCCTGCAACAGCACAAATTGTTCCAGATAATACTCTCCCGGTTAATTCTAGAGTTACGTCCGGATGCACAGCTTGTACGATTGACGGGGGAACAGTTCGGGGCGTCAACCTGTTCCACAGCTTCAGAGAGTTTTCCGTGCATACGGGGGGCGAGGCATTTTTCAATAATGGGTTGCGAATTCAGAACATTTTCAGTCGGGTGACAGGTAACTCAGTTTCTAATATTGATGGACTGCTTCGTACCAATGGCACCGCGAATCTATTTTTCCTCAATCCCAACGGGATTATTTTTGGCCCCAATGCTCAGTTAAATATTGGTGGCTCGTTTTTTGCGAGTACGGCAAATAGTTTCAAGTTTCCCAATGGCAGGGAGTTTAGCGCTACCAATCCGACTGCGCCGCCGTTGTTGAGGATTAATGTAACTCCGGGGTTGCAGTGGGGAGCAAGTCTGCCAGAGGCAACGATTGCCAATACCGGAAATTTAGCAGTAGGCCAAGACCTGACGCTAGTGGCTGACAAGCTTAACTTGCAAGGTCAGTTACAGGCTGGAAGAAATTTGACACTCTTGGCACAGGATACAGTGAAAGTGCGCGACAGCGTGGCGGTTCCATTTCTAGCACAAGCGGGTGGTAATCTCACGATTCAGGGGAATCGAGGTATCGACATCTTAGCCCTAAATCACCCGATGCAGACGCCGTTTGCGAGTAGCGGCAATCTCAGCTTAATCAGTGATGGGATTATTTCTGGGGATGCTCGGATGAGCAGTGGTGGAAGTTTTTCCATCAGGAGCTTATCGGGTGGACTGGCAAATTTTATCAGTAAACATGACCCGATTATCAGTGCCAATAGCGATGTAGATGTTGCAGCTAACTATATAGGAACATCACTTTTAGTTGAAGCCAAGGGAAATATTCGTTTCCAGGGGAATATCAACATCATTGGACCCGATACGACCACTTTGCCTCCTGGACCGGATACGGCAACACTGAGTACAAGTTCAGCACTAATTATGCGTTCCGGGCAGAATACTCTGAGTTATGGAGGTGTCAATTCTGGCACAGTACCTGCCTCTAGCACGGGAGGTGTACCTGCTGGAATTACGATTGGTGGGGATATTATCGTGCAGCCATTCAATGGGACTGGGGGAATAGTTGACCTATTGGCAGCATCGGGGAATGTTAGTACCCGATTAATTAGTACTAATGGACAACAAGAGGCTCTACCTTCTGGCTTTCCTGATGTCGTTGATATTACAGGGGGTGCGATTAGCCTTGTCGCCTTAGAGGGCAGCATTTCCACCAGCAATTTGTACTCTTTCTCGTACTCTAAATCTAACACTGTGGGGCAGGGAGGCGATATTAGCCTGATTGCCACAGGAGGTGGCGTTAATACAGGGAAGTTGCTCTCCTTCTCGTTCTCTGAGTCAGGTAATGTGGGTCACGGGGGCGCGATTCAGCTTGAAGCTGCGTCTGGAAGTATTACCACTGATGATTTGCAGTCTTGGTCGCAATCTCAGTTCAGCAATGCGGGTCAGGGAGGTGCGATTCAGCTTGAAGCTGCGTCTGGAAGTATTACTACTGGCGAATTGATATCTTTCTCGTTTTCTTTTTCTGGTATGGCAGGTCAGGGGGGCGAAATTCGCCTTGAAGCTGCGTCTGGCAACATTTTCACACGCAAAGTGGAATCTGGCTCACGCTCTATTCTTGGTATGGCGGGTCAGGGGGGTGCGATTAGCATTTTGACTACGGGAGGTAGCATTTCTACTGACGAGTTGAACTCTCTGTCTTTCTCTAATTCTTCTGGCGGTGCGGGTCAGGGGGGCGCGATTAGCATTTTGACCACGGGGGGCAGCATTTCTACTGGCGATTTGAACTCTTACTCTCAGTCTGTTGCTGGCACAGCAAGAAATGGAGGTGCGATTAGCCTTAGTGCGACGGGGGGCAGCATTACCACAGGCTTGTTGGACTCTCGCTCGGAATCTGATGAGAATGGTGGCACAGCAGGAGATGGGGGCACGATAAATATTAGTGCGACGGGCGACATCAATATCACCGGCAAGTTGGACTCTCGCTCATTCTCTATCAATGACAACGCGGCAAATGGGGGCACGATAAGTCTAAGTGCCGTGAAGAACATCAATATCACAGGCGATTTGGACTCTCAATCTTTCTCTGTGTTGGGCAATGCGGCAAATGGGGGCGCAATTAGCCTTAGTGCTACGCAGGGCAGCATTACTACTGGCAATTTGATTTCTAACTCGTTCTCTATCTCTGATAACGCTGCCGCTGGAGGCCCGATTAGCATCTTAGCCCCTGGAGGCAGCATCACCAGCGGCAATTTGAGTTCTTACTCGTACTCTAATTCTGATAATCCTTCTGTTATTGCTGGTCAGGGAGGCGCGATTAGCTTAGAAGCCGCCAACGACATCAATATTACTGGGAGTTTGTTGTCTTTCTGGGACTCTTATGTTGGCAATGGGGGTCACGGGGGCGCGATTAGCTTAGAAGCCGCCAACGGAAGCATTACTGCTGGGGATATGTACTCTTACTCGTACTCTAATTTTGGCTCAGCAGGTCAGGGAGGCGCGATTTCCCTCATCGCTAGAGGTGGGAATATTTCTGGGCAAGGAGATCGAGCTACAGTCCTTGGCTCCTTTTCTATCGCTGAGCAAGGAACCGCAGGAAATGGCGGGAACGTTGCTATAGAAGCGAAAAACAACATGAGTAATCTAGAAATCTTAACTCTATCTTCTTCCTCAAAATCTGGAACAGTTCTGGTAACAGGTCTGGGCGATTTATTGTTGACAAATACCCGTATTCTGACGAGCAAGCAGGTGACTTTACCAATTGGATTTAATGATATAAAGATCCCTTTGGATGTTGGTGGAGAAGGTAAATCAGGCAATGTTGAGGTCACCAGCTCAGGCAATCTCACATTCAAAAACAGTTCCATTGAAAGTGACACGAAAGGCAGTGACCCAGCTGGGAATGTCACAATCTCTAGCCCCGGTCTAGTCAGTTTCACTAATAGTCAAATTATCAGTAACACCAGCAGTACAGGGCAGGCAGGAAGTCTTTTGATTACAGCACCACAGGCAGTGACTCTGACAGGCAACAGTCAAATACTTGCCCAGTCTACAGGTGCTGGCGCAGGCGGTAACTTGACGATTAATACAGGGCAGCTAATTCTCAGCAACGGCGCAGAAGCAGTAGTCAGTGGTAAAGACACAGGTAATGGCGGCACCTTAAATGTTTCAGCCGATTCAGTCCTACTTGACAACAACGCCAAACTGAGAGCAGAAACGGCCTCAGGAGAAGGCGGCAACATAAATTTACAGGTGCCAGGTCTATTGCGTATGCGTTCTAACAGCCTGATTTCCGCGCAAGCTACAGGCGATGCCAATGGCGGCAATATCAATATTGACACAGGAATCCTGATTGCGCTGCCGCCAGATAGTGTTGATGGTAGCGATATCATTGCCAGTGCCGAGAATGGCAACGGCGGTAGAATTTCTATCCAAGCCCAAGGCATCTTTAGGATTGAACAGCGCAAAGAGATTCCAGGGAATGGGACAAATGACATTGATGCCAGTTCTCAGTTCGGCACAGCCGGTGAGGTACTTATTAAAACTTTTGTTGACCCGAGCCAGGGTTTAACCGAATTACCAACACAATTAGTTGACCCCTCCCGCCAAATTGCTCAAGAGTGTACCGCCAGGGGAAACAAGGACAGTAAATTCACCGTTACCGGACGAGGTGGCTTGCCCTCTAACCCAAATGAAGTACTTTCCCCTGACATGGTACAGGATGATTTTGGCACCCTAACCAGTGGAACCGAGACTCGCGCCGACGCTACCCTCTCCCCTCGCTCTACCGATTCCCCAAACCAATTAGTGGAAGCACAAGGATGGACTATAGATGCTAACGGCAAAATCACCTTAGTCGCCCAAGCACCTACTGTGACTCCTCACAATCCGACACTGACTCTCCCCCCTTGCCAAGAAAGGACAAATTGACAATCCCCGTCCTATAAGGACGGGGATTCTTTCTTCACGGGGAGTGCAACCACTTTACCCGCGCTAACGCGCCGCTTCGCTAACAGAAAGCATCTTTACCGTGTGTCCCACGGCTGCAAGCCCACGAATTAGGACTACTTGCGCGGCAGCGACATCTCTGTCGGTGGTGTAGCCGCAATGTTGACATGAGTGGACACGCTCAGACAGTTCTTTTTTGCCCGTCTCAACAAAGCAATTCGGACATATCTGACTGGTTTTCTTGCTATCTACTTTTAAGAAGAATACACCGCGCTTCTTGCAACACTGCTCTAGTACCTGGAAGAACTGACCCCAACCAGCATCTAGGCAATGCTTGCCTAAGATGCCACGAGCTAGTCCCTTAAGGTTTAAGTCTTCCACAAATATCATCCCTGCCCAATCACACAGATTGTGCGCTAAGAGCCAGTAGTAGTTCTTCCGGACATTAGCAATCCACTCATGCAAGCGACTTACATGAAATTGCGCTTTCTTCCGGTTGTTTGACCCCTTGACCTTTCTCGACACTATGCGTTGCAGCAATTTAAGCTTGCGTTCAAGTTTCCTAAAGGGTCGTGGATTAGGGAACAATCTACCGTTAGAACAGGCAGCAAAGTGTGTTATCCCGACATCAATTCCCATCCCTTCACCATGCGGCATAACATCCGGCACGTCTACATCCCATTGCAAGGTGAGCATGACGTACCAGCCGCTAGACCTTCTGACAATTCGAGCCTGCTTGACTGCGGCATCAGATGGGATTTCACGAGATTGATGAAATTTGACCCAACCAATCATCGGAAGCTTGATACTATTGCAACCAATAGCGTCTTTACCTAGTTGCGGAAACACAAAAGAGCGCATGGTGCCAACTTTCTTGAAGCGTGGGAACCCGTGATGAAGTTCCCACATACTGACAAATGCTTGCTCAAGCCGTCTTAGTGTCTGTTGCAATACCTGAGACTGCACTCGCTTCAAGTCTGGGCTGGTTTTCCTATATGCTTTGACACTCTGGGCCCTATAAGTGCGGAGATTCTTCGTTCAAAGACCCAACTTGCTCTGACAGGATTGCTCCAATCAAAGTAGAGGTTGGATCTCCCGAAGCGTTCGGGTCTATGACCCAAGTTCCCACATGCCCTGTGGTACTCAAGGCTAATTTCAGGATATTAATCGCGGCATTCCAGTCTCTATCTAAGACAAACCCGCATTTACAAATATGAGTTCTCATGGATAGAGATTTCTTGACTGTTGCGCCACAGCTAGAGCATTCCTGCGATGTATAGGCGGGATTAACAGCAATAGTTACCCTGCCAAACTTCTCTCCAAAATGTTCTAGCCACTTCCTGAACTGATACCAACCTGCATCATTAATAGATTTAGCAAGACAATGGTTCTTCACTAAGTTCTTAATCCTCAAGTCTTCATAGGCAACCAAATCGTTAGATTGGATTACGCAACGTGCCATACTCTTGGCATGTTCTTCACGCTGCCAATCGCGAAGCGTGCGCGTTAGCGCCCCACTTATTTTGAGGTGTACTCGCCCTAATCTATTGATGGCAATATGACGGTTGGCAGAGCCTTTTTTCTTTCGAGAAACGCGCCTGTGTCTAAACTTCAGCCGCTTCTCGCCAGTCCGATAAAACTTAGGATTGGGTTCAGTGTGACCATTAGAATCAGTGTAGAAATTTTTTAAGCCTACATCTAAGCCAATATTTTTGCCTGTTAGCTCTACATCTACTTTGTTCTCGGCATTCACCAAAAACTGTACATAGTAACCGTCAGCACGACGCACCAACCTAACTCGTTTTATCTGGTCTAGTTGATAGTAGTGTAAATCCCACGTTCCCTTGAGTTTAAGCTTGCCTATCCCTTTTTTATCAATGAAATTGATTGAGCGCCTATCCTCAGAAAGTTTCCAACCTGAAGTTTTATACTCAACGGAACGGCAGTTCTTTTTGAACTTTGGATAACCTTTTTTGCCTGGGATAGCCTTCTTGCAGTTAGTGTAGAACCGTTGGTAATGGGTAATGGGTCAGACAATTATCGACTCCCGACTCCCAACTCCCAACTCCCATGCATGGGTAATGGGTACGAAATTTAGGCAATTCAACTTGAAGATAATTGACGCAGATAATCAAGTAACGCTGCCACCTCTGGTGGAATGCCTGTGAAACTGACGTAGAAGTGAGTTGGACTATCCGCTGATTGTTCCACCACCTTGGCGTAGATGTCCCCCAATCCCCTTGCTTTTTCTGTCCCGCTCAATAAATTAATCTTGAGATTGCTCAAAAGTTCCACAGGATATTCACCGTGTATCTGGGCTGTATGGAGGGATAACTTAACTAACTTCCCTTGAAATACCTTCTCTCCAAGATGCTTCCCCTTTATAACCTCATACTGGATAGGGATTTCTTGACTCAGAGGCACTAGCGTTTCTTTTTCTTTGGGCAGCACGAGATTAAACTGACCCCCAATGCCGCCAATCTCATAGACGTTTATAGGTTCTTGGA
Organism: Coleofasciculaceae cyanobacterium CTOTU46601; assembly: GCA_031970155.1. GTDB lineage: Bacteria > Cyanobacteriota > Cyanobacteriia > Cyanobacteriales > Coleofasciculaceae > DALYIW01. Next base: position 15,285 of record DALYIW010000159.1, read on the forward strand.
AGCCCTTGGGTTGTACTTGCATTTTTTCATCTACTCTGACGATCGCACCCGCATCTGTGAGAGTGTCTTTAGAAACCAAGACTTGACCCCCCACCGTATAAGACTCAATGCGAGCCGCCAAATTAACAGGACTTCCCAGCACCGCATACTTGGCACGCTTTTTCGACCCAATGTTCCCCGCCAACACTTCACCGGTATTAATGCCAATGCCCATTTCCAATGAAGGCAGGTTCATTTGGTGATTGTGTTGGTTCACTCTATCCATTGCCAGTTGCATCGCTATAGCGCAAGCGATCGCTCTTTGCGAATCGTCCTCTCGCACTACAGGTGCACCAAACATCACAAACAAACCATCCCCCATCAGCTCGTTAAGAGTGCCACGATAATGGCTAATGACCTCCGTCATCACTTCTAGGTAGAAGTTCATAATTGTCACCGCTGTTTCTGGAGGCACTCGCTCGGATAAAGCGGAAAATCCCCGTAAATCCGACATGAGAATCGTGACTTTTCTTTTTTCACCTCCCAGTTGTAATCCTTCAGGCGTCTCTAGCAAATTGGCAACCACTTCATCAGTGACATAGCGACCAAACGTCTGGCGCATCCCGATCGCCATGTAGGCAACATAACTAGCGATCGCGATCGCCGACCCTCCTAAAGCTAGAACCGCTGGTACAACAGGAATCCACCATCCCCCAAGGAAAGCCAAGTAACTACCATAAATTAGACCGCCTCCTACCAAGAAAATAGCGATAACCTTCAGAGGCGATCGCTGCATGACACCCCCTCGATATCGCTTAACCCAGCTCAACGTAGCACCAGCTACCGACCAGCCAAAAATCCATAGCCACTCCCATGGCTCATACCAAACTTGAATCTGGGAACGACCTTCTAGCGCTGCACTCAGAATCTGGCTGACTAAATCCGCATGAATTTTTACCCCAGTATATGGAGTGGCAGATTGACCAAACCGTCCACTACTGTAAGGCGTGTAAAAGTTGTCCGCTAAACTCTCTGCGGTTACTCCAATCAACACAACTCGTCCACGCACTAAATCGGCTGGTATTCGCCCCTCCAAAACATCAGTCATCGAGATAGTCCGAAAGCCGTGCTGTAAATTGCGAAAATTAGACAATATCTGGACTCCACCCGCATCCGCCTGGACATAGCCCCCATCATTCGCATCGAAAGGAGTAAATACAGCTTTCCCCAACTTATACTGATTTTTGGCAGAGTCAGCCATCTGGAGAGTAATCCCTTCAGCGTCCAGATAAGTTAAAGCTAATGCTGTGCCAAGACTAGAGATTGTTGTTCCCGACTTATCTTTCAGAGATAGTAAACTTCGACGAATCTTAGCATCAGTATCTAGCACAAAATCATTGGCCCCAATCTGACCCAATTTGCTTAATATTGGGGATGGATTAACAGCCAGCCCAGAAGAATTCCCGATTACCTTCTGAATACCAATTAGATTTGGGGTCGATGCAAAAATCTGAGCCAACTCCTGATGACCTGGTTCTACTGGCAAATCGCGATATAGATCAAGACCAATGGCTCTTGGCTGTTGTTGCTTAAGTATCTTCAGTAATTTTGCCAGCATCGCATCCGACATTGGCCACTGCCGGGCCTTCTGCACATCTGCTTCATTAATCCCAACAATAACAATACGAGAGTCAACGGGTTCTTTTGGGCGTAGCCGAAAAAATTGGTCGAAGGCTGCCAGTTCTAACCCTTGTAGCAATCCAGCCAAACGTAACCCAATCAGTAATCCGGTTACACTGGGAGCGGCAATTAAGACACCACGCCATTGCCATAAAAGTTGTCTCAGTTTGACCCACATATTACGGATTGACCATAAAGGGATGAGGGATGAAGGATGAAGGATGAGGGATGAAGGATGAGGGATTAGACACTATGAGCTCTTATCTCACAAAGAAAGAATGAAAATTTTTCTTCTCCCCAACTCAAGGGCTCCCGACTCCCGACTCCCGACTCCCGACTCCCTATTTTCAAGACAAACCGTCAATGGACAGCTCAACTATTATCTTTTTCATCCCCCATCCTTCTCTTTAACAGGACTTACGCAGAACTTCTACATGTAGGGTGGGCAGTGCCCACCTAGCAGTAGCTTTTAAATCAGCAATTTGCGTAAGTCCTGTTTAAGTCTCTAGGCGGGTAAACTCCGTACAAACCCCTGTTGGATCAACTTGAAGTTCAAATAAGGCGCTATCTTCGCACTGACAACTACCTGATTCAAAATACTGGCATACCGCACAGCAATTTTCTCCAGATGCGATCGCATTTTCCATTGCCTTTTGCCGTGCAATGCTCTGCTGTGTCACAGGACTCAGCTTGAGATGAAACCCATCCCACTTAGCCTTGAGTATCCCACTACTGGCAAACATCTGCCAACGCGGATCGCTCTCCACAATAGCTTCTGGGATACGTAACCATGCTCCTTCCACTTCCGCTTCAATTTCAACTTCAAATTCCTGTGGAAGTTCGATTCTACTAATTTGCGTAGTACTGAGATGATACGGCGCTTGACCATACTCAACTCGTTCTCCCACCGCTGGGATATGGATATAGTGTTTAGAGCGCAAATCTCCAGAATGCGCTAATTCATGCAAAGCCTTACCACCACCGTGGATTAAAATCAAGTGTTTGGGATTAACCTTATTAATCACTTGTCCCAAACCAACTTTATCTGCATGAGCACTCAAGTTAAATCGCCTAATCTGCGCTCTAGCCGTTACTTGCTTGCCATCCAACTCGATTGTGTCCCCAGTCTGAAGATTTTGCAGCAACCGCCCCGGTGACTCTTCATCGGTGTAGCCAGAAATAAAGATAGCAGCCTTGTCTCGTTCTAGCAGAGACGTGGCATAGTACACCGAGGGACCACCAGTCAGCATCCCAGAAGACGCGACAATGACGCTTGGATGAGCCATGGCTAGGGGTCGTTCTCTAGGGGAACCAATCGGAATAATTGGGGGTGTTCCAGCCGGGTCACAGAATGGCTCAATTCCATTTTGTTTTACCAAGTTCTGCACGGAGGGCGGGAGTAACTCTAAGTTATCCCTAAATACATCCGTGACGGCCCTCACTAATCCATCGACATAGACAGGAATTCTCAGTTTATGAAATAGATTGCTAGTGCGAATCGCTAGGATAATTTCTTGCGCTCTCCCTAAAGCAAAAGCTGGTATCAAGACGTTACCACCTGCTTGTACAATTTCTGCGATCGCTTCAATCAATGCCGTTTCTTGCGTTTTGCGAGCCGGATGAACATCAGCTCCATAAGTAGACTCAGTAATTAAAATATCAGCTGTCGGTAACTCTGATAACTGAAGTCCCGTAGTAATCCGCGAAGAAGTAGTGTTGTAGTCTCCCGTATAAAGCAGTGACCGTGCAACCGAACTATCCTCAGAATCACCATATCTAAGGTATATGCAAGCTGCTCCTAGAATATGACCCGCATTAATGAACCGCACCTTCAACCCCGGTAAAGGTTCAAAATCTTTACCAATGGGTTCAGTTTCTAGACGGAATAAAGTACGCTCCAGATCAACTTCATCAAACAGTTGAGGAGAGTCTTCATTCATTTGCTGTACTTTCAAACAGTCTGTGAGCATCACATGAGCAATTTCCCGCGTACCGGGAGTGCAAATCATGCGAACACCAGGCCATCGACTGTGAAAAACCGGGACTGCTCCTAAGTGGTCTTGATGAGCATGAGAAATTAGTAACAGGTCTGGATTATCGAGATACTCTAGTGCAGGTAGAGGGTCATATCCCTTAGGA
>DALYIW010000160.1:0-19072 GCA_031970155.1 Coleofasciculaceae cyanobacterium CTOTU46601
TGCCCACCCTACTACTAGCAGTAGCGTTTAAATCAGCAATTTGCGTAAGTCCTGTACTTATTAGTCAGCATGGAGGTAGAAGTGCCACAGCTAAAGCCAACCGATATCAACCGAGTCATGGGCCTGGATGTTGGACAGCGCTACATTGCCGTTGTCGCAGACACCCGAAACCAGACTCAGTAGTGCCTACTCACAACTCCCTACTCCCTTTGTATGAAGGAGCATCATTGTACTTTCTGTCAGTAATCAACAATCGGCTTCTTGGGGACATTTATCATCGTTGGTTGTTACCTAAAAACTGTAAAATACATCGACCCAAGGAGAACAAGAAACCCGATGCACTTGAAGATGGGATGGCTTTGGCGTGAGGTTTTAATCAAAAAGGTGATTTGCACGGCGACAACTAGACTTGGTCTGGCTTCGCCAAGGTTTCACTCTCAAGAAGCAGTAGCATCGCTACCCACAAGCGACCAAACGTTAACGCCTGCACCCTTTCCTAAAGAGTTCTCGAACAGTAGCGCCACAAGAATCGCAAAGCCTCTGCTTGGGAAACTCACACCATTTTGTGTAGGAATTGTTTGTACTAGCGCTACAGGTGCGATCGCCATTTGTGCCAGCGATCATCGTGCGATCGCAGCCGTGCCTGACGGTTCCACTAGCTTCGACACTCCTAACGACGCTACCGCTAGCTTCTTCCAAGCCACTCCACTCATCCAAGCATTAGAACAAGACTCTTTACCCCACCTCACTCACGAGACATCCCTACAAGCACAAAACACACCCACCACTCCACCCCTTCCCCCAGGGAATCTACAACCCAACCCTAACGAAGACCGCTTTTTACAGCCGTCTCCTACCCCAGCACCAGTCACTCCAGATTCAACGCCACCAGTACAACCGTCTCCTACCCCATCACCCCCGGTACAACCATCTCCCACTCCTCAAACCCCAACTCCTTCCAACCCTAGGCCTATTCAAGTCCAGAAAATCCAAGTTACTGGTAGCACTGTCTTTAGTCTGGACCAGTTAAAGTCGATCGTGCAGTCTTATGAAGGACGTTCCCTTACTGTGGAACAACTCAGAGAAGTTGCCGATAAAATTACCCAGCTGTACTTAGATCGGGGCTATATCACCTCTAGAGCAATTCTGGTAGACCAAGCAATTACCGAAGGTACCGTAGAAATTCGCGTTCTGGAGGGAAGTCTAGAAGAGATTAGAATCGAGGGAACACGCCGCCTGAATCCCAACTATATTCGCAAGCGCGTACAACTAGGTGCCAAAGCACCTCTTAATACCGCTCAGTTGGAAGACCAATTACGGTTACTACGGGCTGACCCCTTGTTTGAGAACGTAGAAGCAAGTTTGAGAGCGGGAACTCGCTTGGGACAAAGTATCCTCATTGTTCGCGTTGTCGAAGCTAATCCCTTTGAAGGCAGTGTAGGCATCGACAACTACTCGCCTCCCAGCGTGGGTTCCGAACGATTGGGCATCAACTTGCTCTATCGCAACCTAACGGGTAACGGTGATGCGATCGCCACTTCCTACAACCACACCACTAGGAGTGGCGCTGATGATGTGGACGTTAGTTATCGGTTTCCAGTCAATGCGATGAACGGGGCTGTACAACTAAGAACTGCATTTACTTGGAATAAAATTGTCGATCAAAGTTTCAGCTTCTTTGATATTCAAGGTGACTCACAACTGTACGAGATTAGTTTTCAACAACCACTCGTGCGTAGTCCCCGTGAAGAATTTTCCCTGTCCTTAGGCTTTACTCACCAGATCAGTAAGGCTGTAGCTGGTCCATTTCCCATTAGTCCTGGTGCTAACTCTGAGGGAATTACCACCACCAGTGTGATTAAGTTTGCACAAGACTATATACGCCGTGATGTCAAGGGGGCTTGGTCTGTGCGATCGCTGTTTAGTTTCGGCACTGGCTTACTCGGTGCTACGACTAATACCGCTCCCGTTCCCGATGGGCAATTTTTCAGTTGGCTAGGTCAGGTGCAGCGTGTGCAAGTTCTTAATAGCAATAACTTTTTAATTGTGGGAGCTGATATCCAATTGACGCCCAATAGTTTAGTACCTTCCCAACAGTTTGTGATAGGTGGTGGTCAATCTTTGCGAGGCTATCGGCAGAATATCCGAGCAGGAGACAATGGAGTACGGTTTACTATTGAAGACCGCATCACTTTAGAGCGAGATGAAAGTGGTGCGGCTACCTTCCAGTTGGCTCCTTTTTTCGATGCAGGTGTTGTTTGGAATGTTTCTGATAATCCTAGCCCCTTACCCTCACAGCGGTTTTTAGCTGGTCTTGGTTTAGGGATAATTTGGGAACCCGTGCCGCGACTAAATCTACGACTAGATTATGGCTACCCTCTGATTGACCTTGATGATAGGGGTAAAAATGCCCAAGATGAGGGCTTTTACTTTAGTGTGCGTTATCGATTTTAGTTGTTTGTTGTTTGTTGTTTGTTGTTTGTTGTTTGTTTAACCATGCCCCATTACCTATTCTGATTACTTATTGGTATTATTCCTCAAACTTGAAGAAGCCTTGAATCGCGTTGCGCCCGTTGTATTCCCAAGTTAGGTTGAACTCAGGTATATTGACTCGATGTATGGGGGCTTTGGCAATATAAGCAGGGGAGCCAGGAATGGTGCTGAAGATGCTATCTACTATCTTGGTTGGCTTGCCGTCTGGCCCCCGGTAGGGTTCCATTTCACTCACTAAAACATCGCCAATTTTGATCGTGCCTCGTCCCTCTTGAATCTCGTACTGAATGGGGGCAATTCGCACGTCGAGGACTTCACTAATTAGTTTGGCTACATCTGCGATCGCACCCCCAAGTTCGCCGTTGAACACTTTAATGAGTGCTTGTTGTTGCTCTGCTGTTCCCTTACTATCTACGTACACTACAGCACGCCAGTTCCCTTTAAAGACATTCCCTGGAATGTAAACAATCTTGACGAGAGTCAATCCAGAGACATCAATTCCCTGAACTTCTCCTTGTTCGATATGGTAGGCAACAAAGCTGTCACAGTAGCCTCCGTCTGGATCGTCTCCAATCCAGCAGGGGCAGGGAGCATTGCAAGAACAAGCTTCGAGAATTTGCCCTGATAAGGTGTAGGTTTTGGCTGCTGTTGTCATTTCACTCATCCCTCTAGATATACGACAACTTTATCAATTTACTGTACTTAATGAATTGAAACGAAAGCCACTGGATAGGTAATTTTAACCTAGAACATGTGGGCTAGGTCTCTCAATTGATAGACTTTTTGGAATAAAAGAAAGATTATTGTATTACTTTTGTAAAAGGGAGGCGCAGGATGACTGGGCGATCGCTGTTGCTGGTAAATCGTCACTCTCGGCGAGGACGCGAGACTCTATCTCAGGTAGTCAGCCAGTTACAAGCGTTGGGTTTTGAGGTGTTTGAGGAATCAACAGAGAAACCTCAGCAGTTATCGGAGATGATTCGTAGTTATCGCGATCGCGTTGACCTAGTAATCATAGGTGGTGGCGATGGCACTCTAAATGCGGCACTAGAGGGGTTAGTAGACACTCAACTTCCCTTAGGGATTCTACCCTTGGGAACCGCCAATGACCTGGCTCGGACGCTCCAGATTCCCCAATCCATAGCCCAAGCCTGCCAAGTTATTGCTATGGGTAACAAAAGACGGATTGATTTGGGGAAAGTTAACCACAAGTATTTTTTTAATGTTGCCAGTCTTGGACTGAGCGTGCAAATCACCAACCAACTAGACAAAAATGCCAAGCGCCGTTGGGGAGTCTTAGCTTATGCCGCTACTGCACTAAAAGTGGTTTGGAAAGCGCGGCCTTTTCGGGCACAGATTCGCCTCGGCGAAGATTTTATTCGTGTAAAAACTATACAAATTGCTGTTGGTAACGGGCGCTATTATGGCGGTGGTCTGGCAGTGGCTAATGATGCTGCCATCAACGATGAACGATTGGATTTGTATAGTCTAGAATGCGATCGCTGGTGGCAGCTTCTTGTGTTGGTACCAGCCATTTGGCGAGGAAGGCAAGCTAATTGGCCTGGCGTACGTACCCTTGAGGGCAAGGAATTTGAAATTTACACTCGCAAACCTCACCCAATTAACGCCGATGGAGAGATTGTGACCTACACGCCCGCGAAATTTCGCCTCATCCCGAAAGCCATAACAGTTTTCGTACCAAATCGGCCTGCAATTCCTGGTTTAGGAGAAGTGGCGCGTAACTCTTGGTAAATTTTTGGCTAACGTTTTATTTAAAAAATCCAACGCCTACCCTATCATTAGTTATAGAAAAGTTTGTAACAAGCAATACTAAAAAATCATTTTTGCCTGTCCAGTACCTCAGTTCTACGCCAGCTAATTGCCTCAGAGTTAGGTATAGCAAAGGTTACATGAATTTGAGCTTCAGTTGGAAGCTTTGAGCTTTCGTTATCACCTGAAGCCTGTATTCCTGATTTTTTTGTTGAATGGCACATTGTATCGAGTTCAGGTTAAGCCCAGGTAAATATTTGTATCTCAAGATATATCATTTTTTTATTTTTTTTGCGATATTCTAGATAATTGTTCTTTAAGGGTTCTTTTAGGGAGGTCAGATAGCATGGGACTCGAAGACATTTTCAAATTCAAAGGATTTGATGGTGGAGTTGGTGGACCTGCTGGGATCGCCGTAGGCGTCGGCACAGTGATCCTTGCACCGATTGTCATTCCATTTCTCTCAGAAGTGGGTAAACCTCTGGCAAAGAATGCCATCAAGCAAGGAATTTTTCTCTACGAGAAGAGCAAAGAGGCAATGGCAGAAGCGACAGAGGTGTTTGAAGATATAGTGGCAGAAGCTAAGGCTGAAATCGCCCAAGAGCACCAAGAAAATCAATCAAAAGCAGAGGACAACCACATTGAGGTTGTGCCAATTACTGACTGAACTCCTGCTGTTTAGTTCTTGGGAGCTCATTTATGGACGCGTCGAAACATACGCACATTGTTAGTAGTACGCCAACTCGTACAAGGTTAAGAGTCTCCCAAAAGCGGCGTAACCCTCAGGAGATGAAGCAAATTGCCAGCGCCATCAAGGCTTCTCCTGAGGTTCATGAGGTTCGCGCCAATGTTCAGACGGGTAGCATCGTTGTCTATCATGCTCCACACAGCAGTATCCTTGACAATCTCTCAGCTACCTTGAAGGATTTAGGCGTTATCCTTGGCAGCGTCGCTGAGGTAGAAGTGCCAGTGATGCAGGGAAAATCGGAAGTAGCATCCGACTTAACGAGTGCTGTCGCAGATCTAAACCAGCGAGTTGGATTAGCAACTAGTGGTGTTATTGATCTGCGGATGCTTATTCCCATCGGTCTAGGAGCCTTGGCGATTCGACAAGGACTCAAAAATGGTTGGCTGATTGAAGCGGCTCCTTGGTACGTCCTAGCTTACTACGCCTTTGATAGCTTTATTAAGCTCCACTACACAGCGGAGCCGCCTACAGATAAAGCAAAGTAGGCAAGAAAACACGAGCCTGTATTACATAACTAAAGAAGGCATCGTCTTTTTCACTCGCCATGCTCTAACACAGGGAGTTTTAGGAAAAAATTCCTCCTTCTTGTGTTAGATATCAGTACTTTCTCAAGAAAGAATCTTCCTTCTTTCTTGAGGAAGATTAATCCTTTAGAGATTCAGAGGAATCTTCAAAAAGAAGGTGACAACTCTCAAAAAATCTACTCAGAACGGAAAAAAAGAAATGACAGAAATTACTGCACAGCGGTCGGAAAGTGAATTCCGAGTTGTTCATGCTATTCCAGGTCGTGTGCGACTGCGTAGTAGAGGCAGCAGTTTAATATCAGCCTCGGACACTGTAGCGCAACAACTTCGGCAGCAAGACGGTGTAGGTGAAGTCCAAACTAACTCTGCAACAAATAGTTTGGTCATCACGTTCGATACAAACACTGTGTCTTTGCCACAGATGTTAGAAAAACTTCAAACAGCAGGAATATTGGAAGCAACAGGAAAAACTGAACGGTTGTCAGAACTAAAATCAGGTACTTTCTTGCAAGAGCAAAAGGAAGTATCGCCTTTAGAAAAGACATTTTCGTCGATAGATGGTGCGAGTGTAGCGAAATCGGTTATCCCATTAGTTGCAGGAACAGTCGTTACAAGCGCACTAGGAATACAGGGTTTTCTCGCGTTTCCAGTCTTTGTAGTTGCTGAGAATGTAACCCGTGAAGTGATGAAGCAATTTGAGCCTGAAACTCCAGACTCAAAGCCAGTTAAAAAGTCTCAGAAGACAGCAGCAGAACTCAACGGGAAATCAGCACAGTCTAACAGAGATGATCAGTTACTAGCACTGAAAACAGAAGTAGCTTACACGATAGTACATGCTATTGCGGGACGAATTCGTTTTCGGATTCCTCGGATTGCTGAAGATGCTGAATATACTTACAAGCTGACAGTTCTGACAGAAGCTGATGCCAAAGTTCAGGAAGTACGTGTCAACGCGGCAGCGGCCTCTTTTGCTGTTAGTTATGACTGGAGTGGAATTTCTGATGAAAAGATGCGATCGCATCTGATCGACCTGATTCAAACAGCCAGTAAAGCCAACGTTCCTCTCAACTTAAAAGCTGAACCAACCCAGGAAGAATCAGAACAAGACAGTAACTTTTGGTCTCCGCTAGTATTTCCTGCAATTAGCGCTACTCTATCCTTACTCGGTGGCCCATTGGGAGTACCCATTCCACCAATGCTGATTGCGGGAAGCGTCGCTATCGCTGCTTTACCTGTTGTACAACGCACCATTGATAGCCTTGTGAATGAGAAGCGACTGACCATCGATTTTCTTGACCTAGCTGCAATTACTATTACAACGTTGCAAGGTCACTACATCAGTCCTTCAATCATGCTGGTTCTCGTGGAATTAGGCGAAGCAATCCGAGAGCAAACCGCTAAATCTTCTAAGAAACAAACCCTCGATCTCCTCGATTCACTAGAACAATTTATCTGGGTAGAACGGAACGGAGAAAAAGAACAAATTTCTATCCATGAAGTGCAACGAGGCGACATCGTTATTGTCTATCCGGGTGACCAAATTCCTGTAGATGGTCACATTATCCGGGGCAAAGCATTGATTGATGAACAAAAACTTACAGGCGAATCGATGCCTGTGATGCGAATAAAAGGTCAAAGCGTTTATACATCAACTTTAGTTCGCGAGGGACAAGTTTATATCGAGACAGAAAGCGTGGGTGCTGATACTCGTGCAGGACAGATTATTAAAGTCATGCAAGACGCACCGGTGCACGATACCCGCATTGAAAATTATGCAGCCAATATTGCCAATCAAGCGGTAGTGCCAACTCTTCTTTTGTCGGGAGTTGTCTTTGCCTTTACCGGAAACTTTGCCCGTGCAGCTTCTGTTTTAACACTGGATTTTGCTACAGGAATTCGAGTTTCTGTGCCGACAACCGTTTTAGCGGCACTGACTTATGCAGCACGACGCGGTATTCTGATTCGGAGTGGGCGGGCACTAGAAAAATTAGCTGAAGTTAATGCTGTCGTCTTCGATAAGACAGGTACGCTGACTAAAGGTGAAGCCGTTGTCGTCAAGGTTGAGACGGAAGGTAAGTCAACCTCTCGGATGCGGGTTTTGGAACTTGCTGCGGCTGCCGAACAACGTTTGACACACCCTGTAGCAGAAGCGGTTGTGCGCTATGCAGAGGAACAAGGCGCGAATATCCCGTCACGGGAAAAGTGGGAATATGAAATCGGACAAGGTGTTCGGGCACAAATTGATGGGGAATCGGTTTTAGTTGGCAGCGAACATTTTCTGCGCCAGGAAGGAGTTTACCTCAATGGGCAACCTAAGAAACACTCGGGTGAGAGTTATTCGGTGATTTATGTTGCTAGTAATGGGGAATTGCTAGGGGCGCTGGCTTATCGCGATCCGGTGCGTTCAGAAAGCCGGGAGGTTATCAAGGCATTAGGGGCGCTAGAAGAGATGGAAATCCATCTTTTGACAGGAGATAACAAGCGGACTGCCAAAGCAGTTGCCCAGGAACTTGGAATTGAGCCAGATAATACCCATGCAGAAGCGTTTCCTGAGCAAAAAGTGGTGGTAGTTAAGGGGCTACACGATGGAGGAAAAACGGTTGCTTTTGTTGGTGATGGGATTAATGATTCTCCGGCTTTAGCTTATGCAGATGTTTCGGTTTCCTTTGCTAGTGGCTCAGATATAGCACGGGAAACGGCAGATGTGGTGTTGATGGATAATAACCTGCGAGGGTTACCAGAAGCGATCGCGATCGCACGCCAAGCCATGCAACTAATCCATCAAAATACAGGTATCGTTGCCGTCCCCAACCTGGCTGCCTTAGTGTTGGCTGTGGCAGTCGGCATTGATCCACTTGCTGCAACCTTGGTTAACAATGGTTCAACCGTTATCGCTGGGTTAAACGGCTTACGCCCACTCATCGCAAATACTCAAGAGCAAGAATTGGTTATAGAGAGTCCAGATACCAACAGCACAGAGTATGCGATCGAGACTATCCCCAACCTGGAAGAGGTTAGCGAGACTGTAACCAACCTAGAAGAAGTTGAGGAGACTATTACTCAACCGCCCAACAAGGAAAATCAACCCAGTGTACAACAGTCTCTAGAAACTAGCGTAGAGTATCCAAGTGTCTTGCAACCTGAATCATTAAATGGAGTTCGCAAATTCCAGGTGATGAATGGTTCAGCAAGATTAAACAGTGAATCTCTCACAGGTTTTGCTTTAGCTCATCGGTTAAAGGTTAGTGAGACAACCATCAGTAGAAGAAAATCAAAGCCTGATTTTGCTGAATGGACTCGTAGCAAAGACCCCGATGGTGTTACCTGGATCTACTCCAAAAAATCTAGGAACTTTGTGGCAAAATCTCATGTACTTGAGGGTTTGGTAGTAGGTAGTAGGTAATAGGTAATGGGTAATGGGTAACTTCTTCTTCATTAGCCGTTACCCGTATTTATACTATTTCTCGCGTGAAGATGTGTTCAATAGCCTGTGCAGACAGGCTTTGTTCGTGTAGCCCCAGTCTTTTAGACTGAGGGTAAATAAAATGCACTCGTCACGCGAGAATTGGTATTAGAAGTCATTAATCGTGATTTAAATAATGAAAATTTATTTTTTATAGAGATTTTATAGACTATAAAATCCTATTTTGTTTTTGATATTTAGAAATTGAATTGCTTTAATTAAACAGATAAATTGTATTACAACGTATGACGTATAAGCTGTTTGTCTTACACAAGTAATACAAATTTAAGCGGTGTATTATTAATATTATTTAGTTAGAAAATAAGGAATTGATGAATTCCGTAATTCATGGCTAGCCTTAATTCTTATAGTAGGTTATTAATATATATATAGTTGCTAAGTTTTGAGTTAAACGCAGGTTGTGTATAACCTACGCTTGAAGTCTATTGTTAAAATTTAACTTCTAAATCAGCCTTCACAAAAGAGCTGCACAGCATTTCAACTTTGATGTAAAGCTTTCCTGCCTTCAAATCAGCTGCATCTCCGATACCCTAACTGCAACACCCAAAAGACTTTAGATTTTAGTCCTGTGTGGATGAATTTGTTATGGAGATAGTATTGTGATGGCTGTTCAAGAAACTCCTCTTGTCTCTATCAGCCTAGTTACCGCCTTGAAGTCAATTCGGTTTCTCGAAACTTTGAAGCGTATTAGGTTTAGCGGCCAACTGATTTTGACAGATCCAAAAGGACAGCAGTGGAACTTTTATTTATATCTGGGTAGCATTATCTATGCAACTGGAGGGGTTCATCCAGTGAGACGATGGCAAAGAAATTTAGCAACTCACTGTCCTCAGATTCCTGCTCAGTACTTAAAACTACAGCGCGAACTCGCTGAAAGCAAGACTACAGCCCTGAATAACTGCTGGGAATATCACCTATTATGCTTATGGGTAGCACAGCAAAAAATCACGCTCGAACAAGCTGCAAAAATGATTCGAGCTGTGGTTTGTGAGGTATTGTTTGATGTAGTACAAGCAATGCGTGCGACGCCTCAAATCAAGCAAGATAACTTATTGCCGAAGCCACTTGTTTTGATTGATGTGCAGCAAGCTATTGCAGAAGTTAACCAGCTTTGGCAAAGTTGGTGGAATGCTAAGGTGGCCAAGTATTCTCCCAACATGGCAGCTACAATTAAGCAACCAGAGAAACTTCAAAAATGCACAACAGCAAAGGTTTATCAAATTCTGACTAAGTTACTCAATGGGCAACATCCATTACGGGACTTAGCGGTACAAATGAGGCAGGATGTTGTGCAAGTTACTCGTTCACTTCTGCCATACATTGAATTAGGTTTGGTGGAACTAGTGAGTGTTCCAGATTTACCGATTCCGGTTGATGTACCTGTTTTAAAGAAACCACCGATTTCGGTAACTGTTAGTAAACCATTGGTTGCCTGTGTGGATGATAGTCCTTTAGTTTGCCAAACAATGGAAGCGCTTTTGGTGGCAGCGGGTTATCGGTTTGTTGGTGTGGAAGATGCTCTGCGCTCTTTTGCTATCTTGTTAGCTTGTAAACCGGATTTTATCTTTTTAGATCTAGTGATGCCACATACCAATGGGTATGAAATTTGCGCTAAGTTACGCAAGCTTTCTGGGTTCCGCGATACTCCTATCGTGATTTTGACGGGGAATGACGGCATCGTTGATCGAGTTCGAGCAAAGCTTGTGGGAGCGTCAGATTTTCTCAGTAAGCCAGTCGATGCTGGTACAGTGTTAAGCGTAATCCGTAAGCATTTAGAGCAGGGTGTAATTAGTTCTTAGTTGTTTGTTGTTTGTTGTTTGTTGTTTGTTGTTTGTTGTTTGTTGTTTGTTGTTTGTTGTTTGTTGTTTGAACCAGCACTAATAAGTAATTATTACCAGAAAAATCAGTGAGGGTCAATCAATAATAATTAACAACTAATAACAAACAACCAATAACCAATAACCAATAACCAATAACCAATAACCAATAACCAATAACCAACAACTAACAACCAACAACCAGTAACAATTTCTGTTGTTTGTTAATGAGGTGAATGTTGTGAGTACTGCCCTAGTTGTTGATGATTCTTTAACTGATATGCAAATTCTTACCCGCTGTTTGCAGCAAGGTGGTCTTAATGTCTTAACTGCTCACAGTGGGGAAGAAGCTTTAACAAAAATTACTGGTCAAAAACCTGACATCATTATTCTCGATGTTGTATTACCAGGTTGTAGTGGGTTTGAGGTTTGTCGGGAAATTAAAAGTGCGATCGCAACCAGCAACATCCCCGTTGTGATCTGCTCGACTAAAGGAGGTCAGATGGATAAGTTTTGGGGCATGAAACAGGGAGCAGATGCCTATCTATCTAAACCAATTGACCAGGAAGAATTTGTTCGTACTGTCAAACAGCTAATCAAAAGCTAAGCCTGAAAAACATCAATGTCTGACTCTTTATCAGTCCCAAAACTTCTGTCATTACCCAGTAATAATGACTCAGCAGGTCAACCCTATTCCTCAAGGGCAAGCGAACAGTTTTTGCGGTTTCATTTGATGCCTGATATGACAGCTTTGTTGCCAATTCAACAGGTGACTGAGGTGTTGACGATTGCCAATGGTCAAATTGTTCCTATTTTTCACATGCCTCCCTGGGTTTTGGGTGTCTACAACTGGCGGGGTGAAATTCTCTGGATGATTGATTTGGGATACCTGCTGGGACTCACGGCTTGCTATCAAGAACCTATCACTGGTTCGGCCTATAAAGCTGTTGTATTACAAGCTCGTTTTAACCCGACAACATCTACTAATATTAAAAGCCAGATGCTAGGTCTCATTGTCAATCGGGTAGAAGATATTGAGTGGTGCAATCCAGATTTAATTCAATCGCCGCCATCATCAACTGTAACTCCTGAACTTGTGCCATTTTTACGCGGGTACTGGTTGAAACCCAATGGTGAAATATTGGTAGTTATGGATGGTCAAGCCATTATTGCAGCAATGCCTAAATCATCGGTTTCAGCTGACTGTTAAAATTTTATCCCCAGTCAATATCTCTTATGGAAATAGGGAGTCGGGAGTCGGGAGTCGGGAGTCGGGAAAGAGTAATATTTTCATTCGTGGTTTACTAAGTTCTACCTTTAAGTGCAACTACATAATTAACTACACATATTATTGATGAGGTTTGATTCAGTCACTCAGATTCCTCCTAAGCCTATCTCTGAAAATACCAATAACGGTCAAGGTTCATCCTCTCAGGCTAATTCAGGAGAGGGGTTAACTTATGGAAGTAATTATTCTTCTGTAGGTTTAATGTTTTCTCAAGAAGAAACAGGTATCAAAACGTCTAATTCAGGCGCAATGAAACCTCAATTTAAGACTTATGGAGCATCTGTTCCACAGGAGAAGACATCTTGGTGGCGCTCTGCGAGTCTACGAACTAAAGCTACAGTAGTGGCACTTGCCATCGGCACAGTCCCGGTAGTGCTAGTTGGGTTAACAGCCTATTTTGTGGCTAGCCAAAGTATTGAAGAGCAAATTATTAAAACGGAAAAAACAATTGCTGTAGACTTGGAGGATAAATTAAATATTTTCGTCAAACAGCTCTATGGCGATGTTGTCTCACTCTCTAAACTTCCAGCTTTTAGTAACTCTAAGGTTCGGGAAATCATTACTGATCAAGAACGAAATGAACTCCTTGAGCAATACCTCAAAGATTCCCAGATTTACAGCAGCATTGTTATCTACGATCTGAAAGGAAAAGTTATAGCTCAATCGCAGGGAGAAGTTCCATCGGATTTACTAAACCTTGACTATACTCAGGCAGTTTTGAAAACAGACCGTCCAGTTATTGTTGACCCACGCCCCTCTTTAGT
The DNA here is from genome assembly GCA_031970155.1 of Coleofasciculaceae cyanobacterium CTOTU46601. Lineage (GTDB taxonomy): Bacteria > Cyanobacteriota > Cyanobacteriia > Cyanobacteriales > Coleofasciculaceae > DALYIW01. The sequence goes on from DALYIW010000160.1 coordinate 12,889, forward strand.
TACTGGAGAGTTGAGTTTTTTCACGGCTGCTCCTGTCAAGGATAAAGATACACAACAAACAATCGCTATTATCCGTACTCGTGTTCCAATGGGTCTGATTAATAATGTGTTTGGAATTGATGCTTCGCGGGGTGGAAACTTTTATTTGACAGATTCTCAGAGACAAGTTACTGCATCTTCTAAAAAAGAAGTCATTCAGAAAAAGCTAAGTGAGGTATTTCCCAAACTAGCTTCCCAAATCGAGCAAAATAAGTCAGGACAAAGAGCGATCGCAATCAACAACCAAGAACAGGAACTTTTCACCTACGTTCCTAATGCGGCACTGGCTAAGGCGTATAACCTTAACTGGGGTTTGCTGCTCACTCTTCCTAAATCGACGGCTTTTGCTCCTCAAAGACAGTTTCTCTTGGCCATTTTATTGGGGACAATCATCGTTGCCTTAATCGTGGCAATGAGCGCCACTGTGATTGCGAATCGAGCGACACGTCCGATTTTGGCTGCTACAAGGGCGGTGGAAAAACTAGGCCAAGGAGAACTAGATACTCGCTTAGAGGTTGAAGGGGAAGACGAACTGGCTTACTTGGGAGCAAATATCAATAACATGGCCGGTCAGATTGAGAAGTTATTGCAGGAACAAGTACTCGCAGCGGAGGAACGCCAGCGCACTGACGAGCAGCTTGAACTCAAAGAAGCTTTGCAACAGCGAGCGTTGGAACTGCTGATGGAGGTAGATCCGATTAGTAAAGGAGATTTAACCATCCGTGCTAAAGTGACTGCCGATGAAATTGGGACGATCGCAGACTCGTACAATGCCACAGTTGCTAACTTGCGGAAAGTTGTGGTCAAAGTGCAAGCCGCAGCCACGCAGGTAGCTGAAACCACCAGCACCAATGAAGCCTCTGTCCAAGCGCTATCGGCTGAAGCCTTGCAACAAGCTGAGGAAATTGCACAAGCTCTAGAACGGGCGAAAGATATGGCTCAATCAGTGCGACTGGTTGCTGCTAATGCGGAACAAGCGTTAGTGGCTGTACAACAAGCACAAGAGACGGTGGAAGAAGGGGATGTTGCCATGAACCGCACGGTAAATGGTATTCTGGCAATTCGAGAAACTGTTGCAGAAACTGCCAAAAAAGTCAAGCACCTTGGTGAATCGTCACAAAAGATTTCTACCGTTGTCAACCTGATTGGTTCTTTTGCTGCTCAAACCAACTTGTTAGCTCTGAACGCCTCGATTGAAGCAGCACGCGCTGGGGAAGAAGGTAGAGGTTTTGCCGTGGTTGCGGATGAAGTGCGATCGCTAGCACGTCAATCGGCAGAAGCAACAGCCGAAATCGAAAAGCTCGTTGCTGCAATTCAGACGGAAACCAATGAGGTGGTGACGGCGATGGAATCTGGTACTGAGCAGGTAGTAACAGGAACTCGTCTGGTAGATGAAACCCGTCAAAGCCTCAACAGAATTACCGTAGCGTCTTCCAAGATTAGCGAATTGGTGGAAGCGATCGCCAAAGCCACCGTCATTCAAACCCAAGCCTCAGAAGAAGTCACCCAAACCATGACCAACGTAGCAACAATTGCTAACAAAACCTCCCAAGAAGCCACTATTGTATCGTCTTCCTTCGAGCAACTCTTAAAAGTTGCCCAAGCCCTGCAAGAGGATATCGGTCAGTTCAAAGTTAGTTAGTTGTTAGTTGTTGGTTGTTGGTTGTTAGTTGTTGGGCTTGCCCTGAGCTTGCCTGCACTGAGCTTTGCCGAAGTGTCGAAGGGTTGTTGGTTGTTAGGTGCGAAGAAAATCAATAACAAATAACCAAGAGCAAACAACAAACAACAAACAACAAACAACAAATAACAAACAACAAACTATGGCAATTAACTCTGATATCCGGGACTCTGCTTATCAGTTTTTTATCGAGGAAGCTCCTGAACTGTTGCAGATTATCGAAGAGAGTTTACTAACTCTTAGGCAAGACTATAGCACTACAAATATCCACAACTTAATGCGAGCAGCTCACTCGATTAAAGGAGGGGCTGCTAGTGTGGAGCTAGATGCGATCGCTACCTTAGCTCACCGTTTAGAAACTATCGTTAAAGCACTCTACAGCGACACCTTAGAATTTGACGCTGAACTCGAACGCCAATTCCTGCAAGCTTATGACTGTTTGCGTCTACCTCTACTCGAACAAATCAACACAGGTTCTTTTGATATAGAACATGCTTTAGCGATCGCCGAACCAATTTTTGCTCAGATTGAGGAACGATTAGGCGACGCCATCACACAAGCAGATAGTTACATCCCTAGTTCGGATGAATTAGGGATAGATATGGCTCGCTCAATCTTTGAAGTGGATGTAGCTCAAGGATTAGAGCGCCTTGCGGCGGTGATTGCTAATCCATCGGAGTACGAAGTAGCAGGAGAAATACGCGCTCAAGCTGAGGTATTTGCTGGGTTTGCTGAGTTACTCAACCAACCCGGATTTGAGGCGATCGCAACAACTACTCTCGCTGCACTAGACGCTCACCCTGACAGTGCTGTAGTTATTGCACAATTAGCGTTGACTGATTTTGAGGGTTATAGACAAGCGCTATTAGCAGGTAACCTACACACTCAAAAGATAAATCCTTCGGCGGCTTTAATTACATTAGCTAACTCGACTACTAACAAGGTATTAGACTTTACTAACATTCCAATAGTCGAGTCAAGTGCCAATCTAGAGCTAAGTGTTGAAGATAAAGAAAATGCTATACCTTCACTTGAAGATATTTTTAGTAGCGCTCCTATCACTCCTGAAGTAGAAACAGAAGAAGTAAAAGAAGAAGTTTTTACCAACATCTCACAGCAAGATGCTTTCCCAGCTTTCTCTCTTCCAGAAACCTCTGATACACCAGATGCACAAATTATAGAGGTTCAATGGGTTGCTGAGGCTACGGTTGTGACTGAGGAAGCCGCAGCAGAAGCCCCCTCTTTAGAGGAAATTTTTGGTGAGGCTTTTGCCACTTTTGAAACTAACGATTCTGCTTCAAGCTCAATAGTTCCTGTTACATCTACATCCTTGGTAACGGGTAAAATATTACCAGCCTCTCATAAAACGTTATCCGTTGTTGAAAACGCTCAACTCATTTCAGATATAGTTGACTATACAGAGGCACCAGAAACACTAGAAGTAGCAGTTAAATCTATTGAGCAGATTTTTGATGAGCTGCCACCTATTCAAAATATTTCCACGCCACCTGATTTAACACCTAAAAGCTCTACTAATACTAAATCTTCTGCTGAATCGAAAGCTAAAATCTCGTCTACCAACCTGTCAGTAAGAGTTGACTTAGACCGACTAGAACGGATGAACAACTTAGTAGGGGAACTTGCCATCAACCGCAATGGTCTTTCCCTACAAAATGAACAACTACAAGGTTCAGTCAGAGAGTTACTGAATCGATTTTCCAGAGTTCAAAACATGGTAAGTAACTTGCGGCAATTATCAGATCAGATGTTAGTAGGTGCATCAAGTTCTGGGTCAATTGCCTCAAATCCTAGTTTTTTGTCAGTACCCAGTAATCAGTGGCCACCAGCAAAACTACAGATTAATAATCCACAAACAACCAACAACAAACAACCAACAACAAACAACCAACAACAAACAACCAACAACTCCCCTTTTGACTCCTTAGAATTAGACAGCTACGGAGCTTTACATTCCCGGCTACAAGGGCTGCTTGAAGAAATGATGCAGCTTGAAGAATCCGTTGATGATATTGTCCTTTTTGCCAAGGCTACCGATCAAACGCTAGAACAACAGCGACAAATGGTAAATCAGATGCGGGATGAGTTGATGTGGGCTCGCATGTTGCCTCTTGGGGAAGTGATCAATCGTTTTCCACGGGTATTGCGAGACCTCTCTACTAATTACCATAAACCTGTTAGCTTGAAACTAAGTGGCACCAGTGTATTAGTTGATAAAGCTGTTCTAGAAAAACTTTACGATCCATTGCTTCACTTGTTGCGGAATGCGTTTGCTCATGGCATTGAGTTGCCAGAACTCCGGCGTCAACGAGGGAAACCTGAGGAAGGTCAAATTGAAATTCGAGCTTATCATCGAGGTAGTCAAACCATTATTGAAGTGAGCGATGATGGTCAAGGTTTAAATATTGAACGTATCAGTCGTCGAGCGTTAGAAATGGGATTGTTGTCAGCTGAACAACTGGCATTAACTCCTCACAATCAATTATTTGAAATAATTTTTGAGCCAGGATTTTCCACGGCGAGTCATGTCAACGAACTGTCGGGACGAGGAGTCGGATTAGATGCGGTGCGATCGCAATTACGCTCTCTCAAAGGAACCATCACTGTAACCTCGTCACCTGAAAAAGGAACTACGTTTACTTTACGTCTACCTCTAACACTCTCTGTTGCTAAATTACTCGTCTGTTTTGTTGGTTCTTCTGCTCTAGCTTTACCTTCCGACAGTATTGAAGAAATTGTCATTCCTAAATCCGATCAGATTAAAAAATCTGGAACACAGCAGTTTTTGCATTGGCGGGGTCAAATAGTTCCAACTTATAAACTTGCCGACTTTTTGAGCTATGCCTGCCCCATGCCTGAAACCTCGCCGAGTAAAGCGTTAATCTCTGTTCCTTCTCCTAAAAATTGGGCACTGCCAATGCTTGTTCTCAAGCAAGGACAACAGTTTTTTGCTTTAGAAATCGATCGCTTAGTTACTGAACAAGAATTGGTAATCAAGCCCTTTGGAGAAGCGATCGCACCTCCGAGTTGTACCTACGGCTGTACCATCTTGGGGGATGGTAGTTTGATTCCCGTAATTGATGCAGCGGTATTGCTGGAGCAGCTTCTTGAGGAACGTACAGTTACAACAACTAGGTTTAATCACCGTGCGATCGCCATCCAGTCGCAACAAGTATCAGCAACTCAGGAAAACTTCTCAAATACTAATACCTCGACTGCCATTACAACAGCTCTAGGAGCAGGTTTAATTGGTACAAATAGAACTTCTGGGACTATCAACCCAGTCAAACCTACTCCCACGATTTTAGTAGTTGATGATGCTGTCGCCCTACGGCGAACGTTGGCTCTTACCTTAGAACGAGCAGGTTGTCGAGTATTACAGGCACGAGATGGGAAAGAAGCGATCGAACGATTGCAGCAAACATCAGACGCTAACAGATTCGCTAACGCTGCGCTCTCAATAAATCTAGTGATTTGTGATATTGAAATGCCTAATATGAACGGCTTTGAATTCTTGAGTCAGCGCCGCCAAGAGCCTGAGTTCTTAAAAATTCCGGTAGTAATGCTTACGTCTCGTAGTAATGATAAACATCGATGGTTGGCAATGCAATTAGGTGCCACCGCGTACTTTACTAAGCCTTACTTGGAACAAGATTTCGTGAGGTCAATCAAAAATATTATGAATCAATTTGAGGGAGAGAAGGAGTGAGGAAAAAACTCTTAAAGTCCCCCTTTTAAAGGGGGATTTAGGGGGATCTACAATTTCTCGCATTCTTTTTTTATTTAATATTACCCACCTCCTGCTATGAAAAATTTTCCACTCAACTTACAAGCTGGTGATACTAGACTTCCCAACGCTCGACAAGTCACACCATCTCTTAAATTAATAGTCTTTGGTATAGGTAGTCTCAACTTAGCTTTACCTATTGAGTCTGTTTACAAAGTGGTCAATCACACACCTGTTTACGGTAGTGGACTCAATGCTGTAGGAGTTGCCCATGTGGGCGATGGAGAAGTCACAGTTGTAGACCTATATCAGCAATTTTTCAAAGCTAGCTCATTCAAGGAATCTACTCAAATTGCTTATCTAGTGATTGTTAAAAATACCCTGGGTGAACTGTATGGAATTCCCATTACTGACACTCCAATTTTACTGGAAGTGCCACTATCTCAAATCCGTGTTTTACCAGAGTCTTATCGTCAGGCCGATACGCTAGGCGTTGCTAGTCATGTTGCTGTAATTCCACAGGAAGCATCACCTCTCACAATCTTTCTGCTGGATGTCGATCTACTACTTCCCTTCTTCCAACAACTCACAGCAACACAGGGTTAAATTTTGTTGTTTGTTGTTTGTTGTTTGTTGTTTGTTGTTTGTTAAAAAGGCTCGCTTTCTCAATAATCAACAACGAACAGCCAATGACCAATAACTAACAACCAACAACCAATAAC
>DALYIW010000161.1:0-18894 GCA_031970155.1 Coleofasciculaceae cyanobacterium CTOTU46601
AGCAGCAGTCGCGCCAGTCGAAGGAGCGCGGTTCCTGAGCGCGGCCGTTGGGCAGTCGAATGCTGAACTCACGGCCGAAGCCTGAGCTTGGTCGTTGGGTTGTTTGTTTAGCAATTACTAATTACCAACAACTCATCACCAACAATTAACAACTAATTAGCTAAAGTCTCGCAACATCTTTTTGATTTCTATATTATGCAATTCTTCTTGACCTATTTTGGTACGGGCAAATTCTTCTAGATAAACACTGGCATTTTCGACTGTAAAGAGTAGTTTTTTATACATATCTAGCGCTTTTTTCTCATGGTTTAGGCTTTCTTGTAAGATATCCTGTACGGAGTGTTTGTAAGTTTCCTCAATCGGAGCAATCCGTAAAGTAGGATGCCCTTCTAAACCTGTAAGAATCTCTCCTACCTCTTGGGCATGAAGCAAGGACTCACCAGCCTGGGCTTTGAAAAACTGTACAATCGGAATCCGGTTAGGACCTGTCACCATCAGGGAATAGTGAGTATAACGAACTACCCCTGCTAACTCAAATTCCATGATGCTGTTGAGGATGTCAGTGGTGGTTTTTAAATCAAGCTCTTTCATGGTTCTGTATTACTTTATCGATTGTTTGGTTGTTTAAATTTTCTCATGACGGTCTGAAGGCTTGTCTCTATGTTGATAACGAGATAAAGCACGAGTTAGACACCATGAGCTACGCTCACAACTGGCGCAATGAAAATCTTTCTTCCCCCACTCCCGACTCCCGACTCCCAACTCCCTATTTTCATAGAAGAAGCAAAATTGTCTGGCTAACTATGCTTTTGTAGCTAGCTTGTTGCTTCTAGAGGATAAGTCATTATGGGCTGGCGGTGTAGCTTTTTACAGCTTGCGAGAGGGATTGAAGCGCGGCGATCGCTTTGGCGTTGTCCGGTTTTGCGGGTTTTATCAGGTTAGTGTTCACTTGCTCTACTGCTGCTGAAATCTTCTTGTAATTATCTTGAGATTTGTTTTTAACATTAAACTGGACTATTTTCTGCTTCCAGTTATCGTTGAAGCTTTTGGCATATTTTTTGGCTGTATCAACATCGTTAGCTTTCAGGGCATTAACCGCAGCAGGTAAGTAGCCATTCAACTTCGCTAAAGTTTGCTTGCTGTCACCCTTAGCTGAAGCCGCAGCTTTTGCTGGCGAGGCTTTGGTCTGTCCTGGTGAGGGCGAGGGCTTGGCGGCTTTTGTAGTCTTGGCTTTTCCGGTACTCGCAGATGCTGTGGGGTTTGGTGTTGCGGCTTTAGGCTTTTTCGTTTTGGGACGGACGGCTTGAGGGGTTGAAACCACAGCGGCATCTTCATCGGCGTTATTGCAACTTGTGATACTCCCAAGCATTAGTACACTGGCAATCACCACAGCATTGAAACGAATCATTTCTTGCTCCTCAAAAATTACTCGATTAATTCTGGGCGTTACTGGTAGACGCCTCAGTCTGTGTAGCCTGCAAGTGGCTACGAATAACCACTGCAACTTCTACAACGCGCATTGTCAGCTTCATCAAGATAGTAAATTACAACTGACCTCTGAACAGAATTATTTGAGGAGATTTTGCCTGCCGATTAAAAGGTGTGTTTGCGGTGGTGTTCCTGATGATTAGGTTTGAAGGTTTGTGAGGTTGACTGGAACCTGCTGAACCTGCCAACCTCTTCATTTAGCTTATGTTTTCAGAACCTTTTGAGCGTTCTGCTCTATACTCTTGACTAGCTCTGTGACTTTTTCTGTAGACAGTACGGGTTTGTCTGGTGCTTTGGCTGAAGGCCATGCGGTTTTGAGTTGAGTCATGGTATCGGCGATCGCTTTTTGGGCTTCGGGATTCTGTTTTGTCAGTTGCTCAGAAACTTGGCTCAGTAGGCTATCGGCATAAGTGACAAATCCTCGCGAGTCCTGATATTCAATCACAGCTGAAATTTTCTCATTGGCGATCGCGGATTGATATTCTGAGTTAGCCGAATCGAGTAACCCATTCACTACCTGCAACACAAATTGAGGTGATTGACGCTGTTGATCTGGCAATGCGGCAATTCCCTTATCTACCGCCTGCATGGACTCGTCAAAATTTGTCTTGACTTTCGCATCCTTGGGACTAGATTTCACTAAGTCTTGTAAGCTGATTAACGTCTTCTTGAATTCTGGAACTTTACGTTCATTCAACTGCTCTTCCACATCAACGTAAATTTCTTCTACTGGATGACCAATGTGAGGCTCAGCTTGTTTGGGCAGTTGCAAATCCAGCAGTTCTTTAGCAACCAGCATATGTCCCTTCATCAAGCCCAGCTTTGTCATGTAATCCACATCCTTGGCTTCGCCTGTCAGTGCGACATCCTGAATCGTCACCATGTCTTTTATTTGGTCAAACTGCTCTTGAGTAATCACCTTTTTTGACACCAGTTCCTCAGGACTGCCGTAGGGACGACTCGCCTGTATCTTGTTGGAGAGGGCTGGAACTCCCAATTTTCCTTCTAATTTGTCCAATTCCGACAGAATTGCGGTATTAATGTTGATTTGCTTCTTGCCGCTGCTTGGATTATTCGCGGTAGTTGCTGCGGGGCTGGGATTGTTCGCGGGAGAGGAATTTGAGCTAACATCTGTGTTTGTCGATGTCTGAGAGCAGTTGGTTAAAACCACCAACATAGCCGTGGCAACAGCAAGTGCAAAGAAACGCCAAATAGACTTCATAAGAAATTCTCCGTTGTGGGAAACTCCGCGTCTTTATACCGGAGAGGAACACGCGGGCTAGCGGTATTAACCGCCTATCCGCCAAAAATTAAAGGCAAGAAACTTGATATCTATTAGGTAGTGCGTTCCGAGTTAAACGCTTAACTTTGTAAGTTTCAGTGAAGCAGTGTAGTGGCTTAATAAAAATTATTAGCAACACTTTTACTGGTTTATCATTTTCTAGTTAGTGGGAAATTATGTCAACTAAGGACTAAAAAAATAACTAAGTTGGAGCCATCACCTCAAAATGACCCATGCATCCTGACTCAGCGATCGCATCCTGGTGAGGATGAAACATATACTTACCCGTGAAGGGGTAAGCAAATTCCAGAATGTGCCTCTCTGCTGTACCCATCGTAATTACGTCGCTTGACTCGCTAGGCGTCAAGACCATCCCTGTACGATATACCTGAAAGAAATTTGCATGAATATGAAACGTAGCCGCAGGGTCAAACTCAATCATATTCAAGAGGTACAATCGCACTAACTGATTTTGGTAGATGCGAATAGGATTGTTTATGTAATAATTTGGCAAGCCGTTAAAGGCATAGAGTTCATTCTTGTTATCGTCGTTGATGTCATAACCTCCCATAATTAGCACCATCTCATCAGCTGGGGGTCGCTTCTTGGGAGGGTCAATGATGAACATCCCATATAATCCTTTGCTGATGTGTCGCGTTACTGGCGGGATGTGGCAGTGATATAGATGAACACCGTAAGGTTTGGCATCAAATTCGTAAATTGAAGCCGCACCATTACGCACGGGTTTGATACCATCTACCTCAACGGGGTGGATACCGTGAAAGTGCATGGTGTGAGCATGTCCACCGTTGTTCAGAAAGATAACTCGGATGCGATCGCCTTCTGTTGCTCGTAGCGTTGGCCCTGGCACACGACCATTGAAGTTCCAGCTAACAAAGGAAATAGCGCTATTGAGCTGAAGCGCTGTACTCTTGGCAACAATCCGAAATTCTCTGATAGTACGCCCGTTCTCTTTTTTGACGGTACCGTAATCAAACTCCCTCAGTATTGCCATCGGACTAAGCCCATTGCCGTAGGTGGGTGCGTCTTTGGCGATCGCTGGTACCTTCACAATGGCTGGCAAGTAGCGCTTGTGAGTAACCTGTTGCAACGCGACAGCACCTCCGGTGACTCCTACTCCCGCCAGTCCAAACTTGAGAAGCTGGCGACGACTCCATTTGAAAGTATGCTTAGGCAGAACTGGGTTGGGCATAGAATGGTCAACTTGCAAAGATATTGCAACTAGCTAAAACAGAGTAATGACTAACTATGAACAATTTGTGAATTGCTCTGTAAAATAGTGATGCTCTGCTGGAACACACTAAAACCCTAGAAACTTTAATTTTAAGGCAATGAATACAAGATTCAGACAATTACTGAGATTAGTTGCACTCAACCTTTAAGTATATTTACTTATCATTCTTTGTCAAAAAAGTTGAAATAGATTATCAAAAGTGTATCTACAATTATTGATTTTGACCCCTTTGTCAAGAAGTTGAAAGAGATTATCAATAATTTATTTACAACTATTGATTGCGACTGGCAAGTTTTCTGATTGATTCAAGCGCGAGTTCCACCAAAATCCATGCAATCTCTGTATCGCACGTAAGTCAATTGACATCTTGCAGCACTAGCAGTATTAGTCCGATACCCATCCCACTTCGCAGAGAGTTCCCAAGACTTACGCATGGACACCACATACAGTAGAGGTGAACAGCCGTTCACCCCTACAAGGCGAAGCCTACTCCCTACTCCTCACTTTCAAGACTGAGCTCAGTCAAGTTACCCGTGGCGATCGCTAAAAATGCCAGCCAAGTTAACCAAAAGATGAGAGGAGGTATTGCTTCAGTTAAAAGTACTCTTAATCAAAACTGGATTGGGCATAGAACTTCGCAGCCATCAAGTAAAATCCTCTGGCAAAAAATTAATAGGTAAATAGGCAAATGTAAATACTCTTAATAGATGACAGTATTGGCTAGCTTTTAAAGGTAATAGATATATTGGTTTAATAAAAGCTGCGAAATAGTAACGCCTACTGTTCGCTGAACCTTTCATTTATATTAGGCTTAAGAAAATTTAATGTTAGGGTTGTTTAACAACTTTATTTTGACTTCGCGAGAGTTTATTCCTCACGGTCATTGTTACCTTTGGAAGCCGGAGTTAGTGTGGTTACATATTTTTTCCGACTCTTTAATTGCACTGGCTTATTATTCCATCCCAATCACGTTAGTCTATTTTGTTCGTAAGCGCGTTGATTTACCGTTCAACTGGATAATTCTGCTATTTGGGTCATTCATCGTCGCTTGCGGTACTACCCACTTAATGGAAATTTGGACGATATGGCATCCGACTTATTGGCTAAGCGGGTTGCTCAAAGCAATAACTGCTGTTGTCTCACTTTACACAGCACATGCATTAGTACTGTTGGTTCCTAAGGCACTGGCTCTCCCTAGCACAGCACAGCTTGAGAAGACCAACAACAAGCTAGAACGTGAAATTATTGAACGAAAGCTGGTAGAGGAGACGCTACGGGACAGTGAAGAGCGCTTCCGTAGTGCATTTGACGACGCGGCGATTGGCATGGCGCTAGTAGCACTAGATGGTCACTGGTTGCGAGTGAATCATTCCTTGTGTGAGATTGTTGGCTATTGTGAGCAAGAATTTCTAGCTACTACCTTCCACTCCATTACACATCCAGACGACTGGGAGTGCGATCTTAACTATGTGCGTCAACTACTCAGTGGAGAGATTCGTACCTACCAAATGGAGAAGCGGTACTTCCATAAGCAGGGGCATGTAGTGCCGATTCTTTTGAGTGCTTCGTTGGTGCGCGATACTCAAGGTCAACCCTTGTACTTTATTGCTCAAATCCAAGATATTACTGAACGTCAGCAAGCCGAAGAAGCGTTGCAACAACAATTTTTAAGGGAACAGTTGGTGAGGGCGATTACTCAACGCATTCGTCAATCCCTAAATCTAGAGGAGATTCTTGATGCCACAGTGACTCAAGTACGACAAGTTCTCCAAGCAGAGCGAGTTCTGGTTTATCGCTTTCAACCTGGAGAAATGAGGAGTGTAGTTACAGAGGCAGTCGTACCGGGATTGAGTGCTCTTCTCGGACAAAGTTTTTCTGAAGAGGTTCTGCCACAGGAGTCTCAGAGGCTGTACAAAGGGAGAGAGATTCGTACCATTTCCAATGTTGAAAAAGCCGATTTATCACCTGCCACTGTTGAATTTTTGCAAAAGCTTGGGGTGAAGGCTAAAGTACTTGTGCCAATTCTCCAGGGGGAACACCTTTGGGGATTGCTGGTTGCTCATCAGTGCAGTGAACCGCGACAGTGGCAGCAATTTGAGATTAACTTACTCGAGCAACTAGCGACTCAGGTGGCGATCGCAATTCAGCAAAGCCAACTCTACCAACAAGCTCAATCCCACGCCCAGCAACTTGAGCAAACGTTGCAGAAACTTCAGAAAGCACAAGCCCAGCTGGTACACAGTGAAAAAATGTCCAGCTTAGGACAGTTGGTAGCAGGGATTGCTCACGAAATCAACAACCCCACCAGCTTTATCTACGGCAATATTCAACCCGCAATGCAGTATGCTCAAGACCTGATCAACCTTGTTCAACTCTATCAGCAGCACTACCCCAAGCCAGTCACAGAGATTACTCAACAACTAGAACTCGCCGAACCAGATTTCATAGCAGAAGATTTCCCTAAACTCTTGGTATCGATGCAAGAAGGTGCTGAACGGATTAATCAGATTGTGCGATCGCTACGGAACTTCTCTCGCCTTGACGAAATGGGGTTCAAGAGGGTGGATCTTCATGAAGGCCTCGACAACACCTTGTTCATCTTGCAGCACCGCCTGAAGCCACAGTGTCATCGTCCTGAGATTCAAATCATCAAGAATTATGGTCAACTGCCAAAAGTAGAGTGTTGCCCTGGTCAGCTCAATCAGGTATTCATGAATATACTCTCCAATGCGATTGATGCGATCGAAGAGTCAGTACTCAGTCGTCACTGGTCAGTAGTCGGTGAACCAATAACTGAAAACGAACACCTGACAACACACAAAAAACCAGTGATTAGGGTTCACACCGAAATATTTGAACCCGACTGGGTAATCATTCGCATTGCAGACAACGGTACTGGCATCAAGGCAGAAGTTCAGCCCAAAATATTTGACCCATTTTTTACCACGAAGCCTGTAGGAAGTGGCACAGGTTTAGGGTTATCAATCAGCTACCAAATTGTAGTAGATAAACATAGTGGGAAGCTGAGGTGTCATTCTGCTGTTGGTCAGGGTACAGAGTTTGTCATCAAGCTACCAATCGTTCAAAGTACCAGTCCTCTGGCGTTGGCAAGTCGTAAAGTGTCAACGATATAACCCACTCCTTCTACACCAGCCGAGTATCACACTACGTAATTTTTGGTAATGGGTAATGGGTAATGGAAAAAGTTTTTTACTTCCTGCCCATCTCCCTAACACCATTTTGGATGCAAGGATGCAAGGATTTTGAAAGCCTTACCATTAGGTAGTTTCATAAATTCAAATGTGGCAAGTTTAAACCCAATTGGTATAATCTCCCTCGCCCTCAGATCAAAACTTACGCCTCCATACACCCCACAGAATTCCGACGCTGAGAACTGTTGATAAGGCAATTACAGGCAGCTGCCACGGAAACTCTGTCTGGCGAGTTTGAGAAGTGGACGGACTAGGTGACTGGGTAGCTTGAGGGCTAGCTGTTGATAAAGGTTTACCTGCTGCTACCGTGACCTCAAACTTTAGCTCAAATGGCTTGAAATTTCCTTGAGCTGTCGGCGTACCATTGAGCTGTAACCGATAAGCACCTGGTTGAGGAAATTGAATTTCTGCGCCTGGAATGCCCTGATACTTCTCTGCGGAAACCGCTTTCAGAGCAGGGGTTAGTATCGGTGAGGAGCCAGGGGCTGATGGTTCTTTGTAAATGGATAGCTTGCAATTACACTGTTCTAGTGGAATGGCTTGGCCTCCTTTGCGAGTAAGTGCAAACCAGGTAAGAGCTGTTTCGCCAGAACGAGGCGTATCATTCGGTTCAATGTGAAGGGTGCCGCCGACATCTTCTGCCACCTGAACCTTGTGGGCGGTAGCGGGAGTAGCGCTCAAAATCAGGAAGAACACCCAGATGAGGTTTATCGGTTGACTGGCTCGGTAAGACATAGAACTTTTCCCATATTGTCACGGAAATTTAGCAGTACAGTCACAGCGATTTCATATCACTGAGTTAAAATTTCCAAACATCTGTCACAAAAGATGTACATGAAAGTGAAAGCTCTGGTCAAAACCCTGATTGTCTGTATAATCCTCTCGTCAGTTGCAGCCTGCACAAACAAGACAGACCAACAAAGTTCTCCTAATAATTCGACCAGTGCCGCCAGTTCTCCAAGCACAGCTAGTTCTCCAAGTCCAGAAACCTCGGCTAAAGCCACAAAAATTAAGGTTACTGCTAAGGAGATGGCGTTTCAGTTATCATCAACGACTGCCCCTGCTGGAACTGTTGAATTTGTTGTTAAAAACCTTGGCAAAGAGTCACATGAATTTGTAGTGCTTAAGAATAATTTATCTGACAAAAAACTCCCCCTCAAGAGCGACAGTTTGGATGAAGACGCTAAAGGATTTAAAAATATGGGCGAAATTGGCGACAATAAGCTCAAAAGTGGAGCAACTGAAACACTTAGGGTCAATCTTACGCCAGGGCGCTATTTATTGGTGTGTAACCTACCAGGACACTTTAAGGCTGGGATGAAAGCTGAGTTCACCGTTAAGTAGGGAGTGGGGAGTCGGGAGTCGAGAGTCGGAAAAACAAGAGTTTCCTTAGTTTCCGCTGGGATCAGCATAAAGAAAAGAAAATAACATATACAAAGCATTCAGCTTTAAAGTAGGTGTAAGCGTTGGTGAGGCAAAGATGGCGGTTAAATTGCAGCGACCTATTTTAGTGGGTGGAGTTGGTCTATCCTTTTCACTGTGGCTTTTGCAGAGTTTCCATCACTCGGTAGGACAGTTGGGTGAGTTTGGTGTATTAAGTGCGATCGCTTTGGGTAGTGGGTTGTGGTTGTTCCAGCAGCAAACGTCTAATCAGATCGAGTTATCGTCGGCAGTGTCACCACTAAATCGAACGACGGTAGAAAAGGCGATCGCAAAAACAGAAAACCTGATTAATCAGCTAGAAGCTGAAACCAATAATCCTGATGCTAGTACCCAATTTAGACAACGGGTTACCCAGCTCACAACTGAGTTAGACCGTCAAAACACACAACTAGCTGTTACAGGTGGCAAGAGTGTTGGTAAAACTAGCTTAATTCAAGCTCTAGAGTCGAACTGGGTGCCTCAACAGCAGCAATCTCTTAACTGGAAAGAGACACCAGCCTTATTTGGTGGTAACGATACCGATGCACAAGCCCAAACCAGCGCACAGGCAGTAGTCCATCGCTCAGATTTAGTTCTATTTGTCACAGCAGGCGATTTGACAGACACTGAGTTTCAAGCATTACAGCAAATCACGGCAGCAAAAGTGCGAACAATACTGGTATTTAACAAGCAAGACCAGTATTTACCACCAGAGCGATCGCTAGTATTGCAACAGTTGCGGCAGCGGATGATGGGACTATTAGCAGCAGAAGATGTGGTAGCGATCGCATCTTCCCCCGCTTCGGTGAAAGTCCGTCAGCATCAACCCGATACTTCAGTGCAAGAGTGGATAGAACAACCAGCGCCCGATTTGACATTATTGAGTGAGCGGTTAAGTTTGATCCTGACTCAAGAAAGACAACAGTTGGTGTGGGCAAATACCATCAGAGCAGCCGTGGCGCTAAAAGCTGAGGTGAAGACACAGTTGAATCAAGTCAGACGCGATCGCGCCCTGCCCGTAATTGAGCAGTATCAGTGGATTGCTGCTGCTGCCGCATTTGCCAACCCAGTTCCGGCCTTTGATTTACTAGCAACCGCTGCCATTAGTGCCCAAGTCGTATCCGATTTGGGTGAAATTTATCAACAAAAACTTTCTTTCCAACAAGCCCAAACAGCGGCTAAAACTTTAGGAAGTTTGATGCTAAAGCTAGGTCTTGTAGAGCTTTCTACTCAAACAATTGGTGGTATTCTCAAAAGCAATGCTTTCACCTACGTTGCTGGTGGAGCTGTGCAGGGTGTCAGTGCTGCTTATCTCACCAGATTAGCGGGTTTAAGCCTGATCGAGTACTTCCAAGAACAAGAGCACAGCGAAAATTCTGCAACAAGTCAATCATTCAATTTTGAAAGGCTAAAACAGAACCTACAAAAGGTTTTCCAGCAAAATCAACGTGGAGCATTCTTGCAGGGTTTTGTCAAGCAAGCCGTGGGGCGTCTGGTTCCAGCATCACCCCAACCTCAATCAAGTAATTCTGAAGCAGCGGCAACGCCTATTTAGTTAATCAGTCCGGCACTTTGTTAGAGTCACAAAGTTGAAGGGGAGAGAGCAAATTCCTTAGCTCTTTCTCCAGGATGGGGCAAGAAACTTCACCGCGTCACTATCCAGAGGCACTTTTCCTTGCCTGTGGAAACTAGCTGTACTTTGCCAGCCTGTTCTTTGTCAAGTGCATTTAGCCATTCAGAAGACGGCCGAGGATGGAATAAAAATACGTCGCTGAAACCATCTGGAATCTCTGGTACATAGGGTTTAACATCTGATTGTAAAGTTAGCTTGCAAGTATAGCATTTAGGTTTAATCAGAAGTTGTGTTTTTGGGTTAAGTAGATGACTTAGAGATAGTAAGTCGGCTGTGTCAGCATCACTAATAACAAGAGGGTAAGGTCGCTGGTTAATAATACGTGCTACTAGCGGGTTATCTTGGTTAAAAATTTTGATCCACGCTGATTCTGCTTGAGAATTAACCGCACAGGACAAGACTCCACACGAGATTAGTATAGTCATGGCAATCTGCCACAACTTTTGTCGCCAGACATGAATCAAAGGGAAGGTTAGTTTAGTTGCAAAAAGGTAAGCAACAGTAAGTTCAATACCTAAATAAGACGGGATAAGATAGCGAGGGTTAACAGCTCGATTCTGTCCCAAAATTAAATCAGGTAAGAGTAGGGGAATTGCTGTACTACCAATCAAAGTCAAAATAAACAACCAAACTCGTTCTGGGGTATTACGACAGAGAAAATAAAGCGCATACCCTACCAGAACTAACACAATCAAGATAATGAGAGTTATTAGCTTAAAATCCAGATCAATAAAAAGACGACTCAAGTCAAGAGTTCGGCTTTTCCAATTCACCAACAGAGGAGTTCTATAAGCTGTAAAAGAAGTCACCTGTTGAGCTTGAGAGAGATTACGAATAACAACGAAAAGCCAAGGAATAAAAGCTAGAGTCCCGAAGAGTGATGCAAGTAGATAAGAGAAAAGTTTCTTACTAAAGCGGAATCTTTCGGTAATAACTACATAGATTCCATGTCCGATTGCTACAGGGATAGATAACAAAAAAGTATATAAACTTGCTGTCAAAGTTACTGCGTAAATGCCCCAACTTACCTTAGTGTTGAGCCGTAGCGATCGCATAAGTGCAGCGCTAGACAATCTGTAAATCCTTAGTACTAATTACACTAGCATTAGAAACTTGTTGTACTACTTCGGCTTCTAGATAACCAGAAACTCTTAACGAAGTAAAAGTTTCGTCATACCAATTGAGAGGATTATTACCTAAAGAAAAACTAGAAAGAGGTCTGCAATCTTATTGATTTTAGTGAGATTATACTGATGAATCCAAGAAGGCGATCGCCTGAGGTTTTAGTTTTCTGGTAGGTAAACCCATCTCTACAACCTGATTAATTTTCCACAGTGAGGTTAATCTCTCGCTTACTAAAGGGTAAATCTTGGTTAATGGCGTCGATT
The DNA here is from genome assembly GCA_031970155.1 of Coleofasciculaceae cyanobacterium CTOTU46601. Lineage (GTDB taxonomy): Bacteria > Cyanobacteriota > Cyanobacteriia > Cyanobacteriales > Coleofasciculaceae > DALYIW01. The sequence continues at coordinate 11,681 of DALYIW010000161.1, forward strand.
TCTTCTTGTTCCATTTCGTTAATCTCACCGATGTAGTTCCGCAAAATTTGAGTCAGGCGTCCATTGTAGAATCGGTGCAGACTGTGATTAGGTGTCGCTGGGAAGCCACGACGCTTCTTGTGACGCCCACCCGCACCCGGGTCAAACATCTGAATGCCATTGGCGATCGCCCACTCAATCGGTGTGTAGTAACAAGCATCGAAATGCAGGGAATCAAACTCCTCAAAACAACCCCAGTAGCGTCCATACAGTTGGTCTCCCTTTGTTAGACAAAACGACATCCCCAACGGATGTCGATCATCACCCTCTCGATAGGCAGCAACCAACACCACTCGATGGCTGTAGTTAGGATACAACTGCTCAAAAAACTTACGGGTGAGATACTTACTCCCCCACATAAATTTGTCGCAAGTGCTGCTGTAAAAGCTGTAGATCGTCGGAAACAAGGATTTTGGAATTTCATCACCCGTGTGTACTTCGAGTCGCAGACTAGCTTGTGCGACGGCTTTGCGTTCCCGCTTAATGTTGCGGCGCTGATTAGCGTTGAAAACACCTAGGTAATCATCAAAGCTTTTAAAGCCATTGTTTTGCCAAATATAGCTGTGATGCAGCCAGCTAGTAAAACCGTGACGTTCGAGAAGTGATCGCCATTCAGGGTCAACAAAAAGGAAATGACAACCAGAAATGTGGTTCTTGTCGCAGAAATGGTCGATCGCACTTACCATTAACTCCGTAAGCTCATCCTCATCTGAGTCCGGTGCCATCAAAAATCGATAGCCAGTGGCAGGTGTAAACGGCGTCATCCCCAACAGTTTTGGATAGTAGCGTACTCCCAATCGGTGAGATAAATCTGCCCACTGATGGTCAAAGACAAACTCTCCATAACTGTGAGTTTTGATATACAGGGGGGCAGCAGCAATCAACTGCCGGTCTCGCCACACAGTTAGGTGATTGGGTAACCAACCTGTCTTAGCTGTGGCGCTACCAGAGGTTTCTAGATTATTCAACCACTCCCATTCTAGAAAAGGCGTCCTCAAGGGCACAGCTAGGGCATCCCAAGCCGTTTGAGGAATGTCAGCGATCCGGTTGACCCAGGTAACAGAATACTCAAGCTGGGGTTGTTGAACCATTGGAGAAATCCAAGAAAAAAACTTGTTAAGATATCGCGTCATCAACTGTTTAGAGGCGTGTTTAGTTGGCTTGACCAACGAAAGGATGAGGGATGAGGGATGAAGGATAAATGCATCAAATTTATAAATTTCAAGCCCCTAAGTTTACAAGACTTAGGCATTAACACCACATCTAGTAGGGGCGAATGGGGCTATTTGCCCTTACAAATGGCTCTTCAACAGGAAAATTGAGTATGTCCTGGTTTATGAAGTACTCATCCCGGACTAACGTCCCGCTGCGCTATCATCCCTTATCTCTCATCTCTCATCCCTCCTTCCCAGTGACCCAGAGGTTTTTTAGAGTAACCAAGGCAAAACTCGTCCCTATTTATCAAAACTTTATTCAGGTTAACTAATCTTCACCAGTGTTGCAGCCGATAGTGTAGAAATACTTCCTGTTGAATGGTCTCAACGGTCAAAAGTTCTAAACGTTGTGCCAGATCAGGGGCAAACCCCTCACCTTCCACTGGCGTCGGTGCCGTTGCACCACCTAAAATCAACGGGCAAACCGTCAGCCACAATTCATCAACTAAATCAGCTGCCAGTAGGGACGCCACTAATTCACCACCGCCTAAAATAGCCAACCGCTTAATGCCCAATTGTGCTAGTTGTTGGAAAGCATTAATCCAATCAAGATTTCCTGCCAATGTTTCAACCACTAAAATCTGCTCAAAGTTCGCGTCTTGGGACTCTACTTGGCGTTTTTGCCAGCTGAGGGCACCCACCGCCGTTGTCAGTAGCCATCGAGGCACTGGCTGACGGAAAAAACGCAACTGTGGATCAATATCAGCAGAACGGGAACAAACAATCTGTAGCGGCTGTAGCGGCTTTCCCATTTGTTCTCGTTGTTTAAGCAGTTGGGCATTAGAAACTCTGAGTGTGCTACCGTAAGCTCGTAATGTCCCTGCACCGAACAAAACGGCATCAACCAGAGAAATTTGCTTTTCCAGATGTGCCTGATCGGCAGGAGAAGAAAATCGGGCAGGCGATCGCATCACATCGGCAATTTTGCCATCCGCACTCATGGCAAGAACCACAGTTGTATGCGGTCGATGGGTTGCAAACTTTTCAGACATAGCTACAGTGAAAGGTAAAAAGCAATTTTGAAGATTCCTGAAATTAAGCCGATGGTTGTGCGTATCGTTGTATAGATCCAGAAGGAATCATCAGACTTCTTGCATAAGGGCAAAGCCTTGAAAGATAAGTACTATCACTGGGTCACAGTAATTAACCTTTGCCAGAGACATCATGAACGCGAGTACACAACTGGTCACATTAATGTCTCTTGCCCCAACTACCCTCTCTAGACTTTCAAACAGATACCATGCCTGATGTCCACCAAGAAGGCATGAAAATTTTTTTTCCTGAGTTCCTACTGCCTACTCCCCACTCCGTTTTTGCTAGAAGGATAATGTATCTACTGTATTGATTATTGCTGTTGGATTTTCTACTTCACTTTTCCACTCCTACGTTTTATGGCTAAGCCAGGTCAATCTTCCTTTCGCCGCATCCTGCTGTCACGCCTTTTGCTGCTAAGCGTGCCAGTATTACTAGCGGGGGTGTATGTGACCTACAGAAAAGCACGCACGACGCTTTTGGAAACCGCCCGTCAAAATCTCACCGAAAGTGCCGTGAGAAAAGGTGAGAACATTCAACAATCGATTGACGCACTAAAAGCTAGCCTGGTGAATGCCAGTCAAGCTGTGGTGCTACAGTCCAAGTCAAAGGCCGCTTCTCAACGTTTTATCAACCAACTCACTCAAGAATTACCGACACAGATCCAGTGCGTGCAGTTGAGCGATATCAAGACAAAAGCGCTAGTTGCCAGTACCTGTGGCAATCAAGCGATCGCTCTCCAAAAAACAACTGTATGGCCTGCCCAGAAAAATCAGTTACTCTTCAACCGTGATGCCGTCTTAGTCACAACGCGACTACCTCAACCATCACAATCGGCTGTAACGCCAAATACCGATCGAGCCAACTCCACCCATCAACTCAATTTAGTGCTGAGTGCCCCAGTTTACAATTCTGTTGGTCAACTGCAATATGCCCTAAGTATTCAGTCAGCCATACTCAAGCAATACCGAACCCAGCCAAGGTCACTGTTTGGCTATCCGGTAGTGATTAATCAGAAGGGAACAATCCTAGCGCATATCGATCCACAACGAGTTGGGCAAAATATTGATCGAGAGGGAGATGCAGGGGCGCTTCAGGAGATTGTGAGCAAAGCAAGTGCTGGTGGGCAAGGTTCTCGGCATCTATTTTCCTTTGAAAAAAAGGGTGTGGAATTAGTCGCTGGATACACCTCAATTCCTAGTCCGATTACTGCTGAGCGTAATCAAAAATGGACGATCTTCGCCATCACTCCCTCAAATAATGCCCTTGATGGTCTCAAAGACATTCAGCAAGTTTTGTTCATCCTGACATGCTGCTTAATCGCCGCATGTTTTTTGGCAACAGTCTATGTGGCTCGCGACTTAGCACGTCCTTTGGAAAAACTCAGAGATTACGCTCTGAATCAGTCTAAACTACACTGCACAGATCGAGTTCCACACGATTTTAAAATTCGAGAATTCAACCAATTATCCGAAGCCCTTGATGGAATGATTGAGCGTCTGAGAGATTGGGCAGAAGAACTCGAAGCGGCCTGGCAAGAAGCGCAAACTGCCAACCAGCTCAAGAATGAATTTCTCGCTAATACTTCCCATGAACTGAGAACTCCTCTCAATGGCATTATTGGTTGCCTGCGACTAGTACGAGATGGCTTTTGCGATGATCGAGAAGAAGAACTAGATTTTTTACAACGAGCTGATGATGCGGCAATTCATCTGTTAGGAATTATTAATGACGTTTTAGATATTGCCAAAATTGAAGCAGGTAAGCTCTCGGTTGAAATAGAACCGACCGATATGCGAAAGTTGCTCAATGAAGTGATTAATTTACAAGCTGTTCCCATTCAGCACAAAGGCATAGAGTTTCACACCAGTGAGCTACATGATGTTATTGCAGTGAATGCCGACCCAGCTAAACTGAAGCAGGTGCTATTGAATGTGGTTGGCAATGCTGTAAAATTCACTGACTCTGGCAGCATTATGATACAGACACGGATGGAGTCTGCCTCTGACCTAAAATCATCTACAGATGACAGTAACAAGGGTAGTGCCTCCGGCGGGCCTGCTGTGAGTAATGGTTCTGTACCTGGCTCTTCATTTGTGGTTGTGACTGTTAAGGATACAGGAATAGGCATCGATCCCAGTCAACAGCACAAACTATTCCGACCTTTTGTGATGGTGGATGGCTCAACCACTCGTAAGTGCGGTGGTACAGGTCTAGGTCTGGCTATTTCACGGAATTTAATTGAACTGATGGGTGGTAGTATTGCTCTTTTCAGTGATGGGGAGGGTAAAGGCACGACTGTTGAAATTACCTTACCTACTATTGAGCCGTGTTTGTTGTTATCAGGAGAATCCAACGTTAATTAATCCTGAGTCCTGACTAAGTTGCAATCCAACGTATTAGATAGGGGAGACCAGACAGACAAGGGGGACAAGGAAGACAAGGGAGAAAAAGCACGAGCTACGAACGCCATTTCGTATTAGTTATGGATTATTTGCTAATAAATACAAACAACAAACAACAAATAACAAACAACACTCCCTTGTCAAAAGCTGCCGTCAGATGAGTTGATCCTGACAAATCACTTCCAAAAATGCCTGTTTAGCAGCAGCTTGTTCCGCTGCCTTTTTAGAGCGCCCTTTTCCTTCACCTAGTCTGCGGTCTTGGAGCCAAACTTCAGCTGTAAATCGGTAGGCGTCTCCATGCACCAAACTGGTTTCTTTAAGGCGATACTCTGGCAGAAGTTTGTAGTGAGCTTGAGTCCATTCCTGGAGAGCATCTTTGTAGTTTTGCCGAGCGGGGTCTTTGCGAATTTCATCTGCTAGTTGCTGCAAGTAAGGGTCTAGCCACGGACGAACCAGTTCTAGCGTATGGGTACTCAGGTAAAGTGCTCCTAACACCGCTTCAAAAGCATCCGCTAAGCGTGATGTTTCTCCAGCTTTGTCACTGGCAGCACTGCTAGAAATTACCAAATAACGCTCTATTCCATAACTTTTCGCCAGTTCGGCAAGAATGCGATCGCTCACCAGAACTGAACGAATAGCCGCAAACTCTCCCACCACAGAGTCAGGATAAGTTTCAAACAATAACTCTGAGGCAGCAAGGCGCACCACTGCATCACCGACGAACTCCAACTGCTCATAGTTGGCCTGTGCTGACATAGTTGGGTGAGTGAGTGCCAAATCAAGGAGCGCCCACCGCACCGGAGCCTGATCCGGCAACCCTAATTTTTGCACGAATTGACGTAGTTGCTTCTGACGGCGAGGGTCTGTTCCTGTCATCACTAAAATGGGCAAAAATAATATAGATTCCTATTCCAGTAGACCTAATATTTTTAAAAATTTGCTGCCAAAATCATTTTTACCAAAAACTGTTCTATCTTCTCTTGTCATCAATTGTAATAATCCCACAAAAGCAAAGCTATTCATGCTACTATCATTGGTTACCTCCTCACTCGAAGTATAAAATCTTCTAAAAGTTTCTACTTTAGAAAAATCTATTTTGTCTAATACATATAAATAACGCAAAAAGCATTGATGGTCAATTTCATTATTAATATAAGCTACAAAAACTTTAAATAGAGCATCCGCTTTTTCTAGATCGTCGAAACGATCTAAAGCAATAATAAGTCTTGATTCTAAATCTTCTTTAGACTTGTGATCAGAAGTAACTTTGTTAAATTTATTCTTAAAATTTTCATCAATATCCTCAAATCCCTTTAGAAAAAGTGCAGTTTTCTCTATAAAAAATTTCTCCCGAACAGAAAAAAACGTTGTCATTGCAGTTGTCATTGCAGAATAACCAGTTCCTTTAAGAGGACTTATACTTATAAACTAATCCTGAATTACTTTTATCAACTGATCAAGAAGTACTTCACTTAGATTCAAGATCAAGCAGCATCAAGATGCAAAAGTTTACAGTTAGAAATTAAAGTCCTTGTAGGAGATAGAAGAAAGGAGAGAGTTGGACATAAGCCGGGTTCTGTTCCCACAGCAGCAATGCTACTAGAGGGCGGTTATCTATCTGGGACGTCTGTTACCAAACGCCTCAAGCGGTTCTATTGTCCGGAACTGGTAAAAGACCAACCGTAGTTCCTTTGACCTTGCTCCCAACCGGGGTTTACCGAGCCAGCACCTCTCGATGCTGCTGGTGCGCTCTTACCGCACCTTTGCACCCTTACCTGTGACAGGGGAGTGGGCAGTCGGTAGTAGGCTGTGGGCATTTTCCCTACTCCCTACTCCCGTACTCCCTACTCCCTTTCTCCATCGGCGGTATGTTTCTGTGGCACTATCCTCACGGTCGCCCGCACTGGGCGTTACCCAGCAAGTTTGGTCTTTCGGGAGCCCGGACTTTCCTCAGACTTAGTGCGATTTCGCGCTTGCGCCAGCCTAGAGCTAGCAGCAAAGCGCTTTCTCGCTAGTCCGCAACTGCCTGCGCCTACTCTCTCTCATCCAGTCTAATCGCGGTGAGGCATTAGCTGTTAGATCTTGATACAGAACTAGACTTGACTTTTGCACAGAGGTGAGGCGGTGGGGTAAAGAGGCACAGAATTTATCTGGAGACTAATGTACGTTGGGTGCATCTTCTCTCTATCTTTCGCTCTCCCTCGATCGAACCGCAAGTCCTAACAATTACTTCTTTTTCGGCGGTGGTGTCAAGGCAATGGACAGAGCTTTTGTCCAACGTAGTTTTCTCGGAAACAGCTGACAATTGATAAAACAGGAATATTCGCTCTTACCAGGTTGAGATACCTTAAAGGATAATCGGAGAGTAAAGGGTTGACCTTGTTTACAGGCTTTTCTGAGCTTTTCTACCTTAAATAAGGTGCCGTTTATATCTTTATCATCGCTTATTTCTTCGTCAATTTTTTGGTTAGCGACGATGATGCTAGGAACTTGCTTTTGGGGGATTTCTGCGAGTCCTTTAGTG